>CANHEC010000186.1 GCA_947459455.1 Chitinophagaceae bacterium | reverse complement strand
GGAAACGGTAGAAACGGTAGACATCTACAGCTTCCGCTTCAGCAGCACCTACCTCAAGCAGTTTGCCAGCAGCAAGGCGGCCATCAGCGATGCCGAAAAGTACCTGAGCTTTCAGCACGAGCAAACCAGCACCCACCTGATACCCCTGTGCAATAAAAACCGGGTGATACTGGCCAGCCTTTTCAACCACAAGTACTCGGGGGCGCTGGAAAACATTTACCTGAACAGCCAGATCCAGTTTTTGCTGGTGTACAGCATGGACTGCCTGTTTGGCGAGGGCGACCGCGACAAGGTGTACCAGTGCAAGTTTTTGGCCGACGAACGGGGCCGCGAAGCCATCATCAAAGCCCGTGAAATCCTGATACAGCACATTGGCGACCCCATCACCATCAAAGAACTGGCCCGCAAGGTGGCTACCAACGAGTGCTACCTGAAAAAGGGTTTCAAAGAAATGTTTGGCACCACCATCTTCGATTTTTACCAGAACCAGCGGATGGAGCACGCCAAGTACCTGCTGTACGAAAAAGGCCTGAGCGTGACCGACGTGAGTGCACTGCTGGGCTACAGCAGCATTTCGCACTTTAGTACGGCCTTCAAAAAGCACACGGGTATAAAGCCCTGCGACCTGCTGAGCCGCAACTAAGCGCCGGCAACCGTCAATTCAAACAAAACAAAGCCTACAGAGCCCGCCCCACCCGGCGGGCTTTTTGCTGCCTGACAAGGTTTAAATCTCTTTTTGCAACTATGTTGCATAATATTGCTTGCCGGGCAGATGCAAGTTTTTATTTTTGTCGAAATAAAAGTTTAGACCTGTCTAAAAAATACGATGAAACGGGTAGGCTTGATAGCAGTGTGGATGCTGGCCGCTGGGCTGGCAGCAATGGCCCAGCAAACGGGCGTGGTAATACGTGTGTGGAGCGATAGTGTGGGACAGCCGCTGGCGGGCGCCACCCTGCAGCTGGGCAGCCAGCGCAGCCCTACCAATGCACAAGGCGAAGCCCGGCTGACGCCCCCCGCCGGCCGCCAGCGCCTGCTGGTGAGTGCGGTAGGCCACCGCCCCATGGAGCAATGGCTGCAGCCAGCCGATACCCTGGTGCAACTGACGCTGGCCGCAGCCGCCAATGCCCTGCAGGATGTGGTGGTGAGCGGCACCCTGCGCCCCATGCGTCGGCTGGAAAGCCCGATACCGGTAGAGAGCTACAGCGCCACTTTTTTGAAGCAGAACCCCACGCCCTCACTGTTTGAAGCCATGACGCTGGTAAACGGCATACAGCCGCAGCTGACCTGCAACGTGTGCAACACCGGCGATATCCGCATCAACGGCATGGAAGGCCCCTACACCATGGTGCTGATAGATGGCATGCCCATTGTGAGCAGCCTGAGCACCGTGTACGGCCTGAGTGGTATACCGCCCAGCATGATCAAACGGATAGAGGTAGTGAAAGGACCGGCCAGCACCCTGTACGGCAGCGAAGCAGTGGGCGGCCTTATCAACATCATTACCAAAGACCCGCTGACGGCGCCCCGCCTGGCCCTGGACCTGAACCACAGCAGCATGGGCGAAACCACGGCCGACGTATCGGCCCGGCTACGGGCAGGCAAGGCCACCGGCCTGCTGGGGCTCAACGGCTTTTTCTTCAACCGCAGCTGGGATGTAAACGGCGACAACTTCACCGACATTACCCTGCAAAACCGCCTGTCGATATTCAATAAATGGGATTTTGAACGACGGAAAAACCTGCCCGCCTCGGTAGCCGTACGCCTGCTGACGGAGCGACGCTGGGGCGGCGAACTTCAGTGGCAGCGCAAATGGCTGGGCGGCGACAGCATTTATGGCGAAAGCATAGACACCCGCCGGGCAGAGCTGATAGGCAACTATGGCCTGCAGAAGAACCTGCTGCTGGAGTACAGCTACAACTACCACTTGCAAGACAGCTACTACGGCCCCACCTGGTACAAGGGCCACCAGCACACGGCATTTGCGCAGCTGCGCTGGAGCAAAAGCATTGGCCGGCACCAATTGCTGGCGGGCATCCCTTTCAGGTACCTGTGGTACGATGATAACACACCTGCCACCCAAAAGCCGGAGGGCAACAAGCCCAGCCGCCAAACCATGAAGGCGCTGTATGTGCAGGATGAAATGCGCTGGAACGACCGATGGACGACCCTGCTGGGTGTACGCTACGAGTATACCAACCTGCAGGGAGGCGTGATAGCCCCACGGCTGGCCATCAAATGGCAGGCCAACGACCACCACACCCTGCGCCTGAGTGGTGGCAATGGCTTTCGGATTGTGAACCTGTTTACCGAAGACCATGCCGCCCTGAGCGGCTTCAGAGAAGTGGTAATAAAAAACGACCTGAAGCCCGAACGCAGCTGGAATGCCAACCTGAACTACAGTGGCGATGTGCACCTGGGCACCGGCGGCGTGCTGGGCTGGGATGCATCGGCTTTTTACACCTGGTTTTCCAACAAGATCATACCGGACTACGATACTGACCCCCAAAAAATAATTTATGATAACCTGGAAGGCTATGCCGTCAGCAAGGGCCTGAGCGGGCAGCTGAACCTGACGCTGCAAAATGGCCTGCGGGCCATGGCCGGCATTACCTGGATGGATGTGTATGTAGTAGAAAATGAGCAGCGCACCCAGCAGGTGTACGCCCCCCGCTGGAGTGGCAACTACTCGCTGAGCTACCAGCTGCGCCGTGCCAGCCTGCTGCTTGACCTCACCGGCCGCTGGAACGGCCCCATGCGCCTGCCGGTGGTGCCCGGCGATTTCAGGCCCGAATACAGCCCCTGGTACAACCTGCTGAACCTGCAGGTGACCCGCAAGTGGGGCAAAGGGGTGGAAACCTACCTGGCTGGCAAAAACCTGCTGAACTTTCTGCCACGTCACCCCATTTTGCACCCCGACGATCCATTTGACCGCCCCGGTGGCCGCTACTGGCTCGCCGATGGCACCCCCAATCCGGCCACCAACCCTAACGGCTTCACCTTCGACCCCACCTACAACTATGCGCCCATGCAGGGCATCAGGCTGCTGGTGGGCCTGCGCTACACGTTATAGCCGTGGGTGCACAGCGTCCAGTCCATTGATTAATTGGCCGTTATGAGCAGCCAAAGGAAACACTCAATGTACTGAGTAAAAATTCTCAATACGTTGGGTAAAACAAATCTTCAGCTGCGCAAAAATGGTCATTGCCGTTGCCCCTATCGAGCGGAAGTGACCGGAAAAGCTGCTGCTGCCGCGATGGTTACGTCGAGATCATCATAGCTGAGTGCATTGCTTAAAAACCAACTTTCGTAAGCACTGGGCGGCAGGTAAATGCCCCGCTGCAGCATGTGGTGAAAAAAGGCTTTGAACCGATCGATATCGGTGGCGGCGGCGGTGGCAAAATCAACTACCGCATGTGGGCCGAAATGCACACTGATCATGCTGCCCAACTGATTGATGGTAAACGTGTGCCCACCGGCAGTCAGTGCAGCATCCAATCCATTGCGCAGATAAACGGTTTTCGCCTCCAGCTCCTCGTACACAGCAGGCCTGGCCTGCAGCTCACGCAGCAGGGTGAGGCCTGCTATCATGGCCACCGGATTGCCACTGAGCGTACCGGCCTGGTACACTTTGCCGAGCGGTGCTATGCATTCCATGATGGCCCGCTTGCCACCAAATGCTCCTACCGGCAGGCCGGCGCCAATCACTTTTCCAAAGCTGATCAAATCGGCCTGCACACCCAGCCTTTCCTGCGCCCCGCCCGGCGCCAATCGGAAGCCGGTCATTACTTCATCGAAAATGAAAACAATGCCTTCAGCATCGCACAACTGGCGCAGACCTTCTAAAAAACCAGGCTGCGGCAGCACACAGCCCATATTGCCTGCCACCGGCTCTACAATGATGGCTGCTATTTCACCCGCATGCTGCTGTACCATCTGCTGCACTGCTGCTACATCATTGTAAGCACAAGTAAGCGTATCGTTGCTGACACCCGCCGTTACGCCCGGCACCGTTTGGATACCATAAGTGGCTACCCCACTACCAGCCTTTACCAAAAAGCTGTCGGCGTGCCCGTGGTAGCAGCCTTCAAACTTGATGATCTTATTGCGACCCGTATAGCCCCGCGCCAGCCTGATGGCACTCATGCAGGCTTCGGTACCACTGCTCACCATGCGCACCAGGTCTACATTGGGCACCATGCTTTTGATCTGCTCTGCCATCTCTATCTCCAGTTCGGTAGGTGCACCGTACGAAGTAGAGTCGTACACCTTTTCGCGGATGGCCTCTACCACCGGACCGTAAGCATGCCCCAAAATCATGGGACCCCAGCTGCCTATGTAGTCGATGTAGTGATGGCCATCTTCATCGTACAAATAAGCGCCTGCTGCCCGCTTAATGAATAGTGGCGAACCACCCACCTGCCCAAAAGCACGAACCGGTGAATTGACCCCGCCGGGGATAGATTGCTGTGCCCGGTGGAATAGTTGTTGGCTTCTTGAAAACATAAGTACAAATAGTAAAAGGTCGAGGTCAAGGAGAACGAAAAAAACAAGCTTGAAAACATTAAGGGCAAAGCCACATAGATGTTCGAGTTTTAGTTGTCACCTCACAGGTGCACTTGTCAAAGTAAAAAGTGGTGGCTTTTTAGCTTTGCTAACACGTTCGAAAGTGGTCGGCTTTTCAAAATTTCACTTTTCACACCAACAACCGCACCGCGTCTTTTGCGAAATAAGTAGCGATCAGATCGGCGCCAGCCCGCTTGATAGAAGTGAGGGTTTCCAGAATGGCTTGGCTTTCATCGATCCAACCCATGTGGGCAGCCGCTTTTATCATGGCATACTCGCCGCTGATATTGTAGGCACTCACCGGCACGTCACTCACGTTCTTCACCTCCCGAATAATGTCGAGGTAACTGAGCGCTGGCTTCACCATCACAATGTCAGCACCCTCGGCGATATCGGCCAATACTTCCTTCACCGCTTCGGTACGGTTGGCATAGTCCATCTGATAGGTTTTTTTGTCGCCAAAGCCGGGCGCACTATCCAGCGCATCACGAAAGGGGCCGTAAAAGCACGACGCATACTTTGCACTGTAAGCCATGATGCCGGTATTGGTAAATCCCTGCTGCTCCAGCGCCTGCCGGATAGCGCCTATGCGGCCATCCATCATATCGCTGGGAGCTACAAAATCGGCACCAGCTGCTGCATGGCCCAAGCTCATTTGCGCCAGCACTTCCACCGTTGCATCATTTACAATCTGTCCGTTTTCTACGATGCCATCATGGCCGTACGAAGAGTAAGGATCTAATGCAACGTCCGTCATCACCAGCATATCGGGGCAAGCATGCTTCACTGTTTTGATGGCTCTTTGCATCAGCCCATCAGGATTGAGAGCCTCGGCGCCTTTGTTGTCTTTCAGTGCGGCATCGCATTTTATAAACAGCAGTACACTTTTCAATCCAAGCGACCACAACTCCTTCACCTCCTTTGTC
>CANHEC010000185.1 GCA_947459455.1 Chitinophagaceae bacterium | reverse complement strand
CAGCGCATCCGGGTTTAGCATCACTACAAATTCGGTGTCGCTTTGTGCGATTCCCTGGTTGCAGGCAGCAGCAAAGCCACGATTGATATTGTTTTGAATGATGCGGACTTGTGGATGATGCGGTAATTGTACCAGGCTGTCGTCGGTAGATGCGTTGTCTACAATCCAAATGGTGCCAAGGATGCCAGCCGGCATGGTTTGCAGCGCGGCCTCTACGCATCTTTTCAGCCATTGCCCTGCATTCCAGTTTACGATGACGATATCGGCTTGTACCGTTTGCCGCATAGGTTAGTTTTTCGAAAGGCTCAGCGCCTGCCTGATGGCGTTGTAAAATGGAAGGGTTTGCGATTGCGCAGAAAAGTGGTCAACAATGTGCTGCCGGGCGGCAATACCCATTTGCTGCCGCAGCGCATCGTTTGTAATCAATAGCTCAAGCGCCGCCATCCATTCGGCAGTGGTGCTGACCAGCAGGCCGTGCCTGTCATCGGCCAGCAAACTGCTATTGACGCCCACTGGTGATGCAATGGTAGCCATGCCCAGCGACATATACTGAATGGCTTTGAAGCCACATTTACCCTGTGCCACAGGCCCGTCATCAAGCGGCATAATGCCTATCTGAAAGCTGAGCAGGTCTTCTATTTCGCTGGCTTTATTCCAGGGTACATAGCGCAGGTAGGGCAATGGCAAGTTGGGGGCTTTGTCGGCTATTACCACCAGTTCTATCCCATATTTTTCCTGGATGGACTGCAGTACCGGCACTACTACTTCTAAATAAGGCAGTGTACTAAATGTGCCGGTCCACCCGATGCGCAGGGGCGTTTGTTGCTGATCGACTAACCGGTTGTGGTAATGCTCCGTATCTACTACCGTCGGTATCAATGCCACATGTTCATTGTGCTGGTTGGCATACTGCGCCAGGTACTGGTTGCCTACGGTTACTACGGTGGCCCACCTGCAAATGACCGGCACCTTACGCTGCCATTTGATCCATTTAAAATGCCTGTTGTAATCGGATACGGTTTCCAGCCAAATGGCGTCGTCAAAATCGTACACCAGTGGTTTGCGAAAGAGCCGGCTGACCAGCCATTCAAATACCGGCGGCCCCAGTGGTGCCATTTCCAGGTACACATATACCACATCGGCTCGCACAATAGCGGGCAACTGCGCCAATCGGCGACCGAAGCCCTTGAGCATTATCCACACCTTGCGCAGCGTATGGCCGGGGGCATACAGCACCCGCCTGTCGGCCTGTGTGTAAAAGCTGTACTCCCTGTATTCAAATCCAGCCTCGGCGGCTGCCGGCAAATACATTTCAAACCTGAACCGCTGCCCGGGCGATACGCCCCGGGGCGATGGTGCAACAAAGGCGATATGAATGCGGCGCTGCGACAAGAATGCTGAAGTTGGCTGCAATGATAGCAACTGTTGCCCGAACACATAGGCCCTGCCGGCACCCGGTAGCGTATAGGCCAAACAAATACCTTTGGCCGAAAGGCTGCCGGCCATCGCCGGCAATCAGCTCGATTTTTTGTAGTAAGCATTTCACATGTGTGGCATTTTCGGATCTATTGATTTTCCTTACCAACACCAGCAGGCTGCGCGGTGGCTTCAGCACCGGGGCCCCGATTCGCAAGGCTTTTGGGAAGACCAGACTGCTCGCCTCTCTCACTTCCGATTGGCTATTCAGGACCTTTCGGCAGCAGGCGCCCAACCCATGCACCTCGCCGATCGGTACACGGTCGTTTTCAATGGCGAGATTTACAATCATCTCGACCTGCGGCGCCAGTTTGCGCTTACCTGCACCAGCACTTCCGATACCGAAACATTGCTGCACCTGTATGCACAGCTGGGGGGCGATTGTTTAAAGCATATTGATGGCATGTTTGCTTTTGCCATTTACGACCGCCAAACACGCCAACTGTTTGCAGCCCGGGATCGGGCGGGCAAGAAGCCATTTTACTATTACCTGAAAGACGGTAGCCTGGTGTTTTCCAGCGAACTCAATGCGCTGGCAGCAGTGGTAAAGCCGCCTATCGACGAAACAGCCATCAACCAAATGCTACGCCTGGGTTTTTGCCCGGTGCCCACTACGCCTTATCAGCATGTGTACGAACTGCCCCCCGGTTCCACGCTGCAGTACCAGGCAGGATCGGCCGCCCCACAAGTGGCGGCATGGTGGCGCATGTACGAACAATACCAGCAGCCATCACCCGGTTCGGCCTCCGAAGCTTTGGAGATGCTCGACAGCGCCTTGCACACGGCCGTAAAGCGAAGGATTGATGCGTCAGACCTGGAAGTGGGGTCGTTTTTAAGTGGCGGTATCGATAGCGGAATTGTAACGGCCATTGCGGCAGGCTACAAGCCGAGTTTAAAGACGTTCACCGTTTCTTTTGATGGCGCTTACGATGAAGCACCGTTGGCTGCTACCGTTGCCAGTCGTTATGGTACAGGTCATCACGAGATCAGGATCAACTTCGATGACCTGCAACAGGATATTGAGAAAATACTTTTCAATTATGGTGAGCCGTTTGCCGATAGCTCCGCTATCCCCAGCTACTATGTGAGCCGTGAGGCTCGCCGGCACCTCACCGTGATATTGAATGGAGATGGCGGAGATGAGCTGTTGGGTGGATATCGACGCTACGTGCCGTTTGCAGCGTATAATTTTTTTGAAACAGGGCCAGTGGTGGCTACCGCCGCCAGGGTGCTGAAAAAGCTGCTGCCGGTAAGCCACGATAAGCAGCACAAGTACAACTACCTGTTGCGATTGGTACAGCTGGCTTCCAAATCGAACCTGAATACCTACCTCAGTGCCACCCTCGATATTTTTGAGGACTACGAAAATGCATTCCTGATCTGGCCGACGCTGCCCGAGCTGACTAAGCAATTGCAGGCCATGCGGAATTCTTCGCTCAGCGGACTGCAACAATTGATGCTGATGGATTTCAATACCATTTTGCCCGGCGATCTGTTGGTAAAAATGGACATTGCGACCATGGCACATTCGCTGGAGGGCCGCAGTCCATTTTTGGCAAAAGAGATGCTGGAGCTGGCACCCCGCCTGCCCGATGCAATGAAGGTGAATGGCCGCACTACCAAATCGGCACTGCGCCAACTGGCTGGCCGCTACCTGCCGCAGCCCTTGCTGCACCAGCCCAAGCGGGGCTTCGAAATACCGCTGAAAAAATGGGTGGATACCCAACTGAAAGAGCCGATAGCCGATTGCCTGTTGGCCCCTAACAGCTACGCCAGCCAGTTTGTACACGCTTCGTTTGTGCAGGCCCTGTGGAACCGACAGCTGACAATAGGGGATGAAAAGCGGGCAAAGATGTTGTGGTGCCTGTATAGCCTGGAAGTATGGAAGAAAAACACCAGCCAGCTGTATGCCTAAACTAATGCGCATTACCACGGCCGCGATGGCCCTGAAGCACCTGCTGAAGGGACAACCCGCTTTTATGCGCCAGCAGGGTTGGGAGGTAGTGCTGGTAAGTGCCGACGGACCCGAGAAAAAGGAAGTCGAGCTGCGTGAAGGCTGCCGCTATGAGGTAGTGAATATGCGTCGCGACATAGCACCACTGGCCGACCTGCAGCACCTGTGGCAACTGGTACAACTGATGCGGCGGGAGCGACCACAAATAGTGCATACGCATACGCCCAAGGCGGGCTTGCTGGGCATGCTGGCCGCCTGGTACACCGGTGTGCCGGTAAGGCTACACACCATAGCAGGCCTGCGCTATATGACCGCCACCGGCTGGCAGCGCCAGCTGCTGATAGCTATGGAAAAGCTCACCTATCGGATGGCTACGCAGGTGTATGCCAATAGTCGCGGCATTTACCAGTATGTACAGGCGGCCCGGCTACTGCCGGCTTCAAAACTGGATATTATAGGTCATGGCTCCAGCAATGGCATAGATACCCGCCTCTTCGATAGAAGCGCCATCTCAGCAGAACGTCTCGCCGCTGCCCGCCGGCAGCTGGACTACCGGGAGGGTATTTTTTATACACTGGTGGTGGGTCGCATCGTACGCGACAAGGGCATTGAAGATATATTGGCTGCGTTCGAACAGTTGTATAGTCGGCATCCGCAGGTGCGTTTGGTACTGATAGGCGCTTACGAGCCCCATCTCGATCCCATTGGCGAAGCTGCACAGCGGGTGCTGCAGACCCACCCCGGCATCATTCAGCTGCCATGGAGCCCTGATGTAGCCGCCTTTATGGCTACTGCGCAGCTGCTGCTTCATGCCTCGTACCGCGAAGGCCTGCCCAATGTATTGCTGGAAGCAGCATCGCTGGGCTGCCCTATCATTTGTAGCCGTATTCCTGGCAATACCGATGTGGTGACCGACGAATCTGCCGGAGGACTTTTTGATGTAAAAAGTCCGGCCCAACTGGTGCTGGTATGGGAGCAATGCATAGTGGAGGTGGCGGCCACCGCTGCCAAAGCCGAGCGGCTGCAGCAGTATGTGCGGACACATTTCGACCGGCAGCAACTGCACATGGCACTACACCAGGCCTATCTGGCACATTTGGCGGCAGCCACACAGCCGTGATGTACCTTGGTAGCCCGTCATTGCTATTTTCTCTTCGGAAAAACAGAATAAACCCATGCAAACAGCCATTGACCAACCTAGCCTGCAGCCTATTTGCCTGGTGGGGTACAGCGGCCACGGCTTTGTGGCGGCCGATATCCTGCAGGCCAGCGGTCAGGTTATCGCCGGTTATGCCGACCGCGAGGAGAAAACAACCAATCCATTTCACTTGCCCTATTGGGGGCCCGAAACCAGTCTGACAGCCGAACAACTGTCGGCAAATGATTTTTTTGTTGCCATTGGCGACAATATTATTCGCCATCGGGTATACACACATTTGGCCGCCCACGGCGCTTCATTTGCCAAGGCGGTGCACCCGGCTGCTGTATTGGCAGCAACGGTACAGTTGCCGGCCGCAATCCTTATTGCGGGGGGGGCAGTTATTAATCCATTGGTAGACATTGGCGCCGGTGCCATCATCAATACCCGCGCCAGCATTGATCATGAATGCATTGTGGGTGCATTTGCCCATATCGGGCCCGGCGTTGTTCTTTGCGGCAATGTGAAGGTGGGAGCCTTTACATTTGTGGGCGCTGGCAGTATAGTGAAGCAGGGGGTAAGCATTGGTGCCAACAGCATGATAGGCGCTGGCTCCTTGGTGCTGCACGACCTGCCAGACAACTGCCTTGCGTTTGGGCAACCAGCCCGGGTAGTAAAAACATTTTGATCATAAGACACACATAATGAAGGTTTTAGTAACAGGAGGAGCAGGATACATTGGATCTGTATTGGTTCGGATACTGCTAAGTAAAGGATACCAGGTGCGGGTGTTAGACTCGCTGAAGTTTGGCGGCGATGCCCTGTATGAAGTAGTGCAGCACCCCGCGTTTGAGTTTGTAAAAGGCGATGTGCGAAATGAAGCGGATGTGACCCAATCGTTGGAGGGGATAGATGCCGTAGCACACCTGGCAGCCAT
>CANHEC010000184.1 GCA_947459455.1 Chitinophagaceae bacterium | reverse complement strand
CTACTTGGTAGAGCTGCAGGATGGCCAGCAACGTAAACTGGTGAAGTTGCTAAAGCAATAGTGACCATCGATCAACAAGGTTGACAGTTAGAAGGGAGCCGTTTGCTTGCAATCGGCTCCCTTTTTATCAGGCGTGAAACCCGAGATGCTGCTCTACCGCCGCAGGTAGTGCCGGCAGGTGGCGTCGTTCTATCAAAAAGCTGGTGAGCACGGCAAAGTCTTTGAAGATATAGTGTTTGTCGGCGGCGCCTTTCAAATACGCTTTTCCGCTGCTGCCGCCAGTGCCAATACGGCTGCCAATCATGCGATGTACCATGTTCATGTGCCGGTAGCGCCAGCTGCTCAGCTGTTCATCCAGCTCCAGCACGGCATTGATGGTTTGAAACGGCAATTGCAACAGCGGATAGCCCCGGTAGCACATGATGAAAAGGGCTGCACGGCATGCCCTTGGCGAAAGCTGACAGGGCCGCTCTTCGTTTTTCGTCAAGCCCATCACTGTATCAAACGCAGCCAGGTTACCCGATTCTGCCTGGCTCAGGCTTTGCTGCAGGCACGATCGGTATCCCTGCCAAAACACGCCGGCCGCGGCAGCGGTTTCATCGGGCAGGTAGTCGAAGTTGGTCCAGAGTTCGGTACGGTCAAAAAATGGAATACGCTGCAGCCATTGGTCGAGTAAATGCAGCAGGGTGGGAGTTTGCTCCGCTGCTTTTACGATAGCAGCGTATTCGGGCCGTAAGGCACTGGTGTAGTAGTGCTGACCATGCCGCTGATCGAACGGCAGGCCCAACCGGGCTTCCAGTACTTTGAACTGCCAGCTTTGAAACCCGGAAGCTGGCCGCAGGAGGTCGCGAAAGTCGAGGAAATCCATGGGCGTCATGGTTTCCATGATATCCATTTGCTGAACCAGGGTGCGCATGATGGTATTGACCCGCTGCAGCCGGTGCACGACCGTTTGCAATGCAGGCGAGTTATCATTGATAGCAGGCTGTTGTAAAATGGTAGCTACCGATTCTACCTCAAACAGCATTTGCTTGAACCATAATTCATACGACTGGTGAATGATGATGAACAGCATTTCATCGTGGGCAGGCTGATGCGGTTGTTCAAAGCTCACGGGTTGTTGCAGGTCGAGCAGTTGGGGCAAGCGCAAATAGTCGGCATAGTATTGAGGAGAAGCACTCATGTGGCAAGCTGGTTTAGGCCCGCAAGTAAACGCTTTTGCAGGCATGGCAGGTGCGCCAAAGCATGACAAATGGCAGGTTTTGTTTTTCGTAGTTATGTGTACTTTCGACACATTACCAATCAAGTAAACACCATGAAAAGATTGCTTGTGCTTTTGGCAGTTGTCGGCTTGTTGGGAGCCTGCCGTTCGGGCAGTGCGCCTGCTTTTGACCCTGCCGCCTACAAAACCGATACAGCCCGTGTAGACGGGCACCCTGCCTGGATAATGCAAGGCAATATTTATGAAGTGAATGTGCGCCAATACACACCGGAGGGCACGTTTCAGGCTTTTGCCAAACATTTGGACCGGTTGAAGGACATGGGGGTACAAACACTGTGGTTTATGCCGGTGCAGCCCATCAGCCTGGTTGATCGCAAAGGAGCGTTGGGTAGCTATTATGCCATTGCCAACTATACGGCGGTGAACCCCGAGTTTGGTACCCTGGCCGATTGGCAGGCGCTGGTAGACAGTGCCCATGCCAAAGGGCTGAAGGTGGTGCTGGACTGGGTACCCAATCATACCGGCGCCGACCACTACTGGCTGGAGAAGTACCCCGATTTTTATGAGCGTGACAGCGCTACTGGGAAGGCCAAATTTGCGTTCGACTGGAGCGACACCCGTTCGTTGAACTACGATAATCCGGTGCTGCAAGACAGCATGATAAACGCCATGAAGTTTTGGCTGGGCACTCGCATCGATGGTTTTCGCTGCGATGTGGCCGGTGAGGTGCCGAAGCCGTTCTGGCAAAAGGCCATCACTGCCCTGAAGGCTGTGAACCCGGGCATTTTTATGCTGGCCGAAAGCAACGATGCCTGGCTGCACGAAGCAGGATTCGATGCCACCTATACCTGGGATGAGTTTAGCACCATGAAGCGGATTGCAAAAGCTGAAGCGCCTGCATCGGTGCTGGATAGTGCGCAGGCCAAACTGGCTGCTTACCAGCCCAATGCGCTGCGGATGTATTTTACCAGCAACCATGATGAAAACAGCTGGAACAAGGCCGACTACGGTACCATGCCCGGCGATGTTCATGCGCCTTTTGCTGTGCTGACGCAGACATGGGCACGCAGTGTACCGCTTATTTACAGCGGGCAGGAAGAGCCATTTCTGGATAGCATCAGCTTTTTTTACAAAGACACGATTGGCTTTGGTCAGTTTGGCCGGGCAGCCTTCTACAAGCAATTGCTGGAGCTGCGCCGGGCAAATCCGGCATTAGCAGCCAATGCATCCTATGAGCGGCTGGCCCTGGGCGATCCGGCGCAGGTGTTTGCATACAAGCGCAGCAGTGGCCAGCACGAAGTGGTTGTGGTGCTCAACTTGTCAGATAAGCCTGTTAGTTTTGACTGGGCTGGCAAGCCAACTGGTGAACCTGCGATGGGCGAGTGGCAGCAGGCTTTGCCCGGTGCGAGGGCATCGGTGGTAGCACTGGCACCATGGGGATATGTGCTGTACGCCCAATAGTAGTACCGTGCTCAAAGCCAAAGCGGGTCGGCGGCAGTCGGCTCGCTTTGTTTTTTACACACTTGTGCCGAAAACAGCACAGTTATGAAAACTGTCTGGCGCTTATACGGGCTGGGTCTACTTTCATAGGGCTGACAATCAAGAGAGTCGATTTGGAATGGTCAGCTTGTTCTTTTCTCGCTACTTCTTTCTCTGAAGAATACATCTTAAAGCAAGCCTAGTGGGTTTGTTTTTCTCATCACGCTCATAGCCGGATTGTCTAGTCCGGCTCTTTTTTTTGCTTTTTATCACCACTTTTTACATAGGCCAGGCTGTTATTTTGCATCACGCATGCGGGGGCATTTTACAAAAGGCTGGTGCACGGTACTCATTAGTTGGTGGCTGTCGATAGCCGCCAGCGGGCAGGATTACAACTATGTGCAGTACGGCACCCGAGATGGGCTGGCTGGCAGCACCGTGTACGATATGTGCCAGGATCAAGATGGGTTCATCTGGTTTGCTACCGAAAATGGGCTGAGCCGCTACGACGGCACCCGGTTTAAGACGTATACGGTGAAAGATGGATTGCCTGACAACGAGGTGCTGCTGCTGCATGCCGATAAAAAAGGCCGGGTGTGGGTGGGGACGTTTAACAAAGAAGTTTGTTATATCGAGGCGGGCAAAATCAGAACGAAACAAAATGATGCCCTGGTAAAGAAATTGCGACTGGAAACATTCGTTGCAGGTTTTCTGGAAGACGCTTTGGGTAATTTGTATTTGTCGGATCGCAAGCATGTTTTTATTGTGCGAAACGATAACAGCGTACTGGAGATGACCAAGCATCCTCCCTTCAGCAATAAGAAATATGGGATCGTCTTTCCTTGTTTTATGCTCAATGACCGGGAGTTGGTCGTTAGATTGGATGACTCGGTTTTTGTGTGTCGTAATAATCAGCTAAGTTTTCTTTCGAAATGGAGTGGGCAGGAAGTAGAGTCTAGCTTTCGTTTAAACGTAAGAGACAATAGTCCCACGATCTCACTTCCATCAGAGAATGTATTGATCCGCCTAACACCTTGGAAAGGGGCTTCAATATTTGCGGCCACTTCGGCCGGGGCCTGGGAAATCGATACGCTTCATCATCGATTGGGCAATCGATTTTTGAAAAACTAAATCGTAACAGGTGTATTGGTCGATACAGAGGAAAGTACCTGGTTTTCCACCATCGGTTCTGGCGTATTCAAGTTGTCTTCAGTTAAATCAAAAACTATTCTGTTTGATGGGGCAGGCTTGCGTTCCCGTAATGAGGTGTTTTCGGTGGGTGGACAGAACAATGAGTTGATTGTTGGCCTTGGTTTTAGTAGATATGCCAATATCAGTAAGGATTTATCAATTAGTGTCAAAACTACAGGTGTCGATGCCACTAAGTCTGTAAACAATCTTTCATCAAATCGTCTTTTGTCGATCTTCAGTTTGTCCGGGGGGCGGAGTCTTTTTGGATTTGACGCATTTCTTGCGGTCGACTCGAAAGCTAAACTTCTCTTTTTACCGTTTATTGCCATCAAGTCAATTAGCAGGTTCGATGAAAACCGTGTGCTTTTGGCCTCAGCGGAGGGGGTATTTCGGTTGAATACATCTGATCTGTCGGAAGTTGATACCCTTTTCAAAGGACGAGTGACTGCTGCAGAGGTGTTGGGTAGCGATGTCTATTTCGGACGGATCGACGGACTTTGGAAGAGCACGTCACAGAATCCCGTTGTTGTGCGGATGGATAAGATTTGGAATGGATTTACCAGAAGGATTACAGCGATAAAGAGTGATGGCAATGCTATTTGGGTAGGCACAAGCGATGCCGGTATTGTACGCTTCGACGGAGTCAGGGTCACGGCCTTTTTTTCTGAGAAGAATGGTTTATTAAGTAACAACTGCAAGTCATTGTATTTGCAGGATTCTATTTTATGGGTGGGCACCAACAAGGGACTTTCTAAAATTGACACCCGCAAAAAGCAATACAGTATAATCAATTACACCATTGCCGATGGCCTCCCTTCTAATGATATCAATGCCATTTTTGTGACCGATTCGCTGGTGTATGTTGGTACGCCAGCAGGACTTACTTTTTTTGATGAGCGAAAACTCACCAGCAAATCCATCTCTAAGTTGGTGCTCGAGGCGGTAACAGTTGATAGTACAGCTCGAATGAAAAACGGCGTATATCAATTGCCTCATAACAGAAATGATATCAGCTTCTCATTCGTTGCCATTTCGTTCCGGTCGGCCGGCGATATCCGGTATCATTTTCGTGTCTTGGGCCTTAATGAAGAATGGCAATCAACCGCTATCAATGAATTGCGGTTTCCGGCAATGCCCCCTGGCGACTACGTGTTCGAATTGTATGCCGTGAACAAATTTGGTGTGCAGAGCGAGACTATTCAAGTGCCATTTGTGGTGGACTATCCGTTTTGGCGGCAGTGGTGGTTTGTATTGCTGGTGAGTTTGATCATACTCAGTATCAGTTGGTGGATGATTAATCGGTATGCTGCAAAAAAAAGTGCTGAAGCAGCTAAGGAGCTGCAGACGCAAAAGCGGCTGACCGAATTGGAACAGCAGGCGTTGGCTGCTCAAATCAACCCACACTTCATTTTTAACTGCCTGAACACCATTCAGCATTTTTTCTTGTCGAATGAAAAGCAACGTGCCAATCAGTACCTCAGCATGTTTGCAACACTGGTAAGAGAAACGCTGGATTTTTCAAGTCGCCAAACCATTCGTCTGTCCGAGGAAGTTGAGTACTTGCGTCGATACATCGAAATGGAAAAGATGCGCTTCAAAGAACAGTTTAACTATCGTTTCGAAATAGAT
>CANHEC010000183.1 GCA_947459455.1 Chitinophagaceae bacterium | reverse complement strand
TGTGGTCTACATTTTTCGAAGCCTATTCCACAGCGTGGTTACTATGTAAAGTCAGGTTTGGGTGTTGTAGCTGATACCTTGCGGATTTTGTTCTCCGTGCAGTACGACAGTACTGCCCAGCGTTTCGATCGGGAACGAATGTTAGTAAGAGGAAGGGATTTCGAACAAATGGTCAATAGAATCTCGATTGGCGGGGATTCGCTTTTCAACTTTGGGTACCAATCGGTTTTGTTCGAACCTGCAACTAGCTCATTCATGGAATCGGCTATTGTCCGAGTAGGACGGGAAAACATGCTCTTTAATGATCATTTGATGCCGAGATTATTGTTTGGAAGAAAAATATTTACTAAAGTAGATTCAGCATGGCTTCAGGCAAGTCTCCCTAAGGGTGATGTTCTGCTTTTGAATTTTAGTTTCGGAAAAAAGGAATATGTTGTAGAGGGCACCACCCTGATAAGTATTTTCTTAGCGGATGTGCATTTCGTCAGAGATGGAAAGGTTTTATATTCAAGGCTATGGGCATGCCAGCCGTTTCATAATTTTTTCAATCAGCAGTTGGATAAGCCTGGAGCAGATAGTATTGAGTGGTTTACAATGAAAAGTCTGGAAAGGATGGCTGCCGCTATTCGAAAGGATCTTTCACAAAAACTGTTGCGATGAGGGGCAATTTGTTTGAAAACTGTGAAAATTATACCGAAGCTTATGGCGGCGGTATATGGTGGCAGATGGCTTGGGTGGGTTGATGGGTGGCGCGGCAACAGGAGGTATGGATAGCTGGGGCCTCACAAATGAATGGAGCAATTTTAATCTAATGACAAGATTCACCAATGCAGCATTGACCACTTTTGCAAAAGATGTTGTGAAGGGTTCTACGCATCGTTGTTCTATTGTGGATGACAATAATATTACTTCTGCTGTAATGGTCGTGGTCGTTTATTTCAAAGGTAACAACCTTGCAGATTTTGGTCATGCCGATTTTCGCTGCCCATGGTAAGCTTGGCTGAGGAATGGGAATTATAGCATGATTGTGCCGGTAGCTTAATTTTTTATCATGCCGCTTGTTGCGGCTGGTTTGTCTTTACACTGCCTGTGCCCCTTGGCATTATCGGCATTTCGCTAAGTATTGCACCTTGCACCAAACGCCTGCAGCAGGCGTTGGCTTTGCATCATCAGGTTGCCGCGTATGGGCCTGTTTTGTTTTCCGCTTTTGCGCCCCGGGGCTGGTCAATGTTGCTGGTTTATTTATCAGTTTATTAGCTGTTTATGCCTGTTTCGAATAGGTGCGCACATGGCCAGCTGGTAGATTTGTGTAGCGGGGGCCGAAAGCAGCTGATGTAATGCTTTACCGGGAGTGTGCTGCCGATTTCGATGCAAGTGGCGAAAGGGGAAGTAGTGGATGTAGAGGGACGATTGCTGTAAGCATCCAGCCGTTTTTTGTTTGTCAGGTTTTCCTTTCTATCCACTTATAAAAAGCTCAAACATGATGAAAGTTTACCTCGTATGCATGGCGGCTGTCGTGTGCAGCTACACTGGTGTGGCGCAGGAAGCGTCTCCAAAACCAATGAAGGACTTAAAGCCGGGTGCTATTTTTCTGAAGCCGGGCGTTGGTGGTTTTTTCAAACTAGGGCGTATTGAGAGTAGCTTGCCGCCCAATCTGGAGGCGCATGTCAAAAGCCTTCGAAATGGCTTTGTGTGGTCGTTTGATGCAGCGGTAATGATCTCAAAGCGTGACTACATCGGTGCTACGTTTTCGCGGTCCAGTCAGTCGGGCAGGTTCAATAATACCATCGGCGTGCCGGGCGGCGGGTCTATGAGTATTCCGATTGATAATACCGAAACCATTGGATATACCGGCCTGCACTATGGCAATATGCTGCCCTTCAATCATAAAAACACGGTGTTCTTTCATACCCGGGCCGGCCTTGGATTGTTCAGCTATCGAAGCAAATTCACGGGCAGTGCCATCGGTACTACCGAATTCAAAGAGTCGAATGTGGGCTTCCAGCTGGGAGCTGGCTTTGAGGTGCGGCTGGGCAATGCCATTAGTTGGGTAGGTGATGCCGACCTGCTGTCGGGCAATGTGAAGATTGATGGGGAGAAGGAAAACCTCAGTCAAATCAGGGCTACTACCGGTTTGGCGTTTCGGTTTTAGCATTGCTATACTTATTGCCCGTTGGTTTGCATTGGCGGCCAGCGGGCTTTTTTTTGCGTCCTTTTTTTGCTTGGTAGTGCATGCTGCCTGTGTTCGGCGCCCAGCGTCCTGCTGGCTGCACCAGCCATCAAGCGTTTTTGGCACCAAACGGCGGTAGGCAAGAGCCGGTTTGCTGCTGCTGCTGTCCTGGCTGCTGCTGGCGCACCATGCTTTGCAGCGGTAGCTGCATTTTTCTTTCTTCCGTCGTACACTTGCTGGTATGAAAAACCAACTGCGCCGGTTGGCTAGAGTATTGCTGGGCCTTTTGTTGCTGCTGCTGCTGGCCGCACCGTTTTTTATAAGGCCGGTAGATACTACGCCCAACGCCCAAACCGATTGGTACCGGCAAATGATGCAGCGGCTGGATAGCCTGGCGGCTGCGCATGCGCCACCGGTGGCAGATACGGTAATGCTGGTGGGCTACGCCAAAGTAAACATCAGCCCCAACTATGCCGTGCCTACTGCTGGCTATGGCAATAGGAAGGGCAGGCCTGTGCAGCAGGTGCATGATAGCTTGTATGTACGCACCCTTTGGCTGCAGCAGGGCAATACCAAAGTGGCGATTGTCAGCGCCGATTTGCTCATCATTCCACCCGAGGTGACCCAACTGGTAAAAGCGCAGGTAGCAGCGGCTGGCCTGCCGTGGAACAACGTATACATAGGCGCTACGCACACGCACAATAGCCTGGGTGGCTGGGGCAAGCGCTACATTGGCGAGTTGTTTGCCGGCGCCTATAGCCAGGAGTTGGTGAACAACCTGGCAGCGCAAATCATCCAGAGCATTGCACTGGCAGGGCGGCATGCCATGGGGGCCTCGCTGCAGTACGAGGAGAGACGTGTGCCGCAACTGGTGCGTAACCGTGTATTGGGCGATGCAGCACCGGAGTACGATGTGTTGCATTCGTTGCATGCCTTGTTGCACAACGGCGAAAAGGTTTCCCTGCACAGCTTTGCTGCACATGCTACCACCCTTAGCGATACGGTGCTGCAGCTAAGCGCCGACTACCCGGGCGCTTTGCTGGCGCGGCTGGAGCAGCAGCAGCCGTTTGCCATGTATATGGCGGGGGCGGTGGGTAGCATGGGGCCGGTGGAGCCGGCCGGCAGCGATTGGCAGCAACTATCTTTCATGGCCAATGGCCTGGCGGATAGTTTGCAGCAGGGCGCTGTGGCAGCATCGGTTGCGCTGGATGATCAGTTGTGGCCGGTGACGCTGCCACTGAGCCTGCGAGAGCCGCAGTGGCGTTTTGCCGGCAACTGGTGCTTTCGGCATTGGCTGTGGAGCTGCCTGTATGGCGATTATCCGGCCGAAATAAAAGCGCTGAAAATAGGCCAGCTGTTGCTGGTGGGCCTGCCCTGCGATTTTGGAGGCGAACTGATGGCGCCGCTGCAGGCTTATGCCCGGCAAAAGGGCAAATACCTGATGGTCACCAGTTTCAATGGAGGCTACTGCGGGTACATTACGCCCGACAATCGCTACCACGATGATGGCTACGAAACCCGGGTGATGAATTGGTTTGGCCCGGGCAATGCGGCTTACTTTTCGGAGCTGATCAGGCGACTGGTGGATGTGATGTGAGCGGGGGAGCGTTCGAGCGTTCGAAAGTTTGAGAGTTTGAATGTTCGAATGTTTGAATGTTCGAGAGTTCAAGTGTTCACAAGTTCACGAGTTGGGTGCTGGTCGATGCGTTTGGTGGTTTTCACCTTTGACCTTTCACTTTTCAGCAGTTCCAATGTTCGAGCGTTCACGAGTTCACAAGTTCACGAGTTCACAAGTTCGAAGGTTCCAATGTTCGAGAGTTCGAATGTTCGAGGCGTATCGTCATTCCGACGCAGGAGGAATCTCATGAAGCGCAGGGCAAGGTGGAGGTTAAGGTTAAGGCTAAGGCCAAGGCCAAGATAACGATGTAGATAAGAGACGCCCCTGCAGCTTATCGATTGCCAGTTGCTAACCGGGCATTGCCAATTTTCAACTGAATACTGTCGACAGAAAAGAAGCAAGCTATTGAATGATGATGACCTGGTTGGTGGTAAACATTCTTCGGCGGTGGGTATACTTGTGCTCCAGTTCTACTGCTGTTATCACCAGCTGGCTGCCCGGCGGGGCTCGCTTAATGGCATCGGTAAGTACGCTGTTGGGTGCAGTGCCTGCATTGATGACCGGTTGGTTGTTGATAGCTGCTGCAAAGCGAATGACCTTCACTTTACTCCAAAAGTCTTTACCATTGGTTTCTATCATCAGCTTTTGGCCATAAATAAACCGCGACAGGAAAATAGTACCCGGGGCGTGGCCTTCGAGGTACAGCCGAAGTGCCGGTAGTGGCACAGCTTCGTATTCAAAACGAAGCAGGCCTGCTTTGGTGCGACCAACCACCGTGGCTGGTCCTTCCGTTTGTACAGTTACAAAGATGGTGTCGCCTGCTATGCGGGCCTGGCATCCTTCGCCGTACACACTATCCACCGATCGGGGTGGCTGCATGCGTAGCTTGTTGTCGATACCGATGTACAAGCGTTTGTCCTGTACATCGTACGCGGTCATGTTTTGCAGGCGAATGGCCTGTGCAGAGGATTGTACAGTGCTGCTGGTCCATACGGCTATCAAAACAAAAAAGTATCGCATAAGGGGTCAATGGCTTTTGAACACCAACACCGGTAAGATACAAAAGGCACGGCGCCGGGCCTAGCTTTCATTGAGGGCGGCTGCCATTTTCTTAATTCGTGCCTCCAGGTTTTCCGACGACAGATTGTTGCGATTGAGACCATCAGCAATGATGGGGAAGGAAAGCGGTGTAAACCTTGCCGGCCAGCGGATAATAATGGGCTGGCGCAAAATACGCTGCATAGCGGTGCGCAGTCTTACTTCTTCCATTTGTTGTTCATACACTTCCTGATAGGCTTGCCGCAGCAGCAGGTTGTCGGGGTCAAAATCTTTGAACACCTTAAAGATGAGCGAAGCCGATGCCTGCAGGTGTCGGGCTTTTTTTTGTTCGCCCGGCATGCCCTGAAACACGAGGCCGCCGATAACGGCTATGTCGCGAAACTTGCGCATCGCCATTTCTACGTGGTTGGCGCTGTGCTGCATGGCCGTCAGCAGGTCATCGGTGCTAAATAGTTCATACACGTTGGTATCGTCTACCGGAATGGGCTGGTCGCTCAGTAGTTCAAAGCCATAATCATTCATGGCGATGGAGAATGTGATAGGTACCAGCCGGCTGATGCGATAGGCGAGGATGGCACTCATGGCTTCGTGCACCTGCCTGCCTTCAAACGGGTACACCAGCAGGTGGTGCCCTTCCTTGCTTTCGTGGTGTTCTATCAGCAGTTCGTGCTGGCCGGGTA
>CANHEC010000182.1 GCA_947459455.1 Chitinophagaceae bacterium | reverse complement strand
TGCGAAGCGGTGAGGGTATCGCAGCCTGCCGTAGCATACAGGGTCAGGGTGTACACGGTGTCGCCCCGGTTGGGGTTCACCGGAAATAGAACGGTACCCGGCTGCGCAGCTGTACTGTTTTGGCCGGTGCCAAAAACCCAACGGTAGGTAAAGCTGCTGGCGTTGGGCGTTGTGTTGTTAACAGTGATGGAGAGCGGCCCACAACCTACCGTATCGCTGAGGGTGAATGAAGGTGCCGGATTGGCTGCTGTATTAAATATCACGGTGGCCGAATCGGGCAGGCAACCAAATCGGCTGATGGCAATCACTTTTACTGCTGCCGACTGGCCGCTGGCCGCAATGGTATGCCCCGGAAAGCTGAGGCCTGTACCGACCAGCGTGTTGTTTACATACCATTGGTAGGTGCTGTTGAGTGCTGGTAAATGCGTAACACTGATATTGGCCGATGTGATGCGGAAGGGTGCGCAGCCAGTCAGGTTGGCGCTGTTGAGAATGAGTTGCGCATTCGGGTTCACGGTAATGGTGACCACATTGCTGAGATTGCTTTGTGGCCCGCTGCAAAGGGTGGTGCTTACCAGGCGCCGGTATTGGGTGGTTTGGCTAAGGCTGCCGGGCTGGTAGCTGGCACTGCTGGCCCCGCTGATGGGCTGCCAACTGGCGCCGTTGTTGGTGCTTTGTTCCCAACTGTACACCACACCTGCACCACCGCCTGCCGGCGTGCTGCCATTGATAGGCGCCGGCACCGTGTTGATACAAATAGTTTGGTTACCAGTGATGCTGTTATTGGTAATGGCTGCTTGCACATTTACTACCGCATTGTTGCTGGTATCAGTGCACACACCGGCTGTTATCAGGCGGCGGTAAAACAGGTTTTGCGTGGGGCTTACCGTCAGTGAGGGGCTACTGCCACCTGGCACGTTGGTCCAGGTAGTGCCATTGGTGCTTTGCTGCCAGGTGTAGGTGTAGCTGCCACTACCGCCAGCAGGTGTGCCACCGGTCAGGGTTACGCTTTGGCCGCTGCACAGGTTGGTATTAGTGGGTGCAATGGAATTGCCCGCTACCGGTGGCAGGTTATTGATGAGGACGGTATCGGTCAGCGTGCCACATGCCCCATTGGTTACCTGCCACACAAAGCGGTATACACCGGGTGCCAGGCCCGTTACGGTGGTTACATTGCTATTGGCATTGCCAAAAGCAGTGGTAGCAGGTGGCACCACCGTCCATACACCCGCTGCACCACCGGTAGGACTGGCGGCCAGTATGGCACTGCTGGCATTACACAAGGTTTGGTCGGTACCGGCGTTTACTACCACGGCAGCCTGCACATTCACCACGACATTGTTACTTGTATCGGCGCAGGCACCGGCGCTTACCAGGCGGCGGTAAAACAGGTTTTGCGTGGGGCTCACGGTCAGGTTGGGATTGGTACCACCCGGTACGTTGTTCCAGGTAGTGCCGTTGGTGCTTTGCTGCCATTGGTAGGTATAGCTGCCACTACCACCGGTAGGTGTGCCGCCGGTGAGGGTTACGCTTTGGCCGATGCACAAGCTGGTATTAGCGGGTGCAATGGTATTGCCAGCCACAGCCGGCAAATTGTTGATCAGGACAGTATCGGTGAGGGTGCCGCAGGCGCCATTGGTCACTTGCCAGGCAAAGCGGTATTGGCCGGGTGCCAGGCCTGTTACGGTGGTTACATTGCTATTGGCGTTGCCAAAGGTGGCGGTAGCAGGCGGCACCACCGTCCATACACCGGCTGCACCACCAGTTGGGCTGGCGGCCAGTATGGCACTACCGGCATTACACAAGGTTTGGTCGTTGCCGGCATTTACCACGGCGCCCGGTGTTATGAGCACTGTGGTGCTGGCGGTGGGCGAATTACATCCTGCCAGGATGGCCCGTACGGTGTAGATGCCGGCCGCGGTAACCGGCGCATTGCCAATGCTGGGATTTTGCTGCAGGCTGCTAAATCCGTTGGGGCCGGTCCAACTGTAGGTGACGCCCGGTGTGCTGCTGCTGGCGCTTAGCTGCAGGGTGCTACCGCTACAAATGGGACCATTGTTGGCAGCAGTAGGTGTAGCCGGTGGGTTGGGGTCGCTCAGGTTAAACGGTCCCACTGTGTTGGAGGGACAATTGCCCGTACCTACCCGAATATTGGCATAGGTACCGGCAGTAAGGCCGGACAGTACAAACTCGACGGCACCATTGCTGGTAATGTTGCGGCTTTGAGGCGCCCCGTTGAAAGTGTAGCTGAGCAGGTAGTTGGTATTGGGCTGCATGCCGCTGATGCGAATGCTGCCGGTGGCGCTACCACAACTGGTAGGATTGGTGGCGGTGGCGCTGATGTTGGCAACCGCTGTTACAGTAACTGTGATAGCCGAGCGGGGCCCTTCGCAGCCGGTGCTGCTATTGGTTTGGCTTACATACCAGGTAAAAGTGCCCGCCGTGGTAGTAACAGGTGTAGGTGCTGCGGCCAATGCCGTGCCACCGGTGGCCGTAGTGTACCAATTGAGCACGTGGCCGCTGCTGGCGGTAGCAGTAAGCGGCGTGGCTACATCGCCCACACAGTAGTTGACGGGTGCGGTAGCAGGCGCTACAGGCCGGGGATCTACTACCAGCACAAAAGTGCGGCTACTGCCCGGGCAACTATTTACCGGCCGCACCGTAATGGTGGCCACCTGGCGCACGGTGGTGCTGTTTTGCGCAGTAAAGGCGCCAATATTGCCCGAGCCGCTGGCAGGCAGGCCAATCAGCGGATTGCTATTGGTCCAGGTAAAGCTGGTGCCGCCGAGGCTGCTGCTAAAGTTGAAGGGCCCCATGGTTTCGCCCACGCAGGCAGTGTCGTTGGCTGGTACTACCACATCAGCGGCGGGGTTTACCTGCAGCGGATTGGTCACCGTGGTAGTGCCGCAGTCGTTGGTGACTGCGAGGCTCACATTAAAGGTGCCGGTGCTGTTGTAGGTAATGGTACCTGGGTTTCGCAGGGTGCTGCTGGCCGGGCTGCCGCCGGTAAAGGTCCATGCATATGTGGCGGTACTGGTAGGCTCACAGGCATTGACCACCGCGGTGGGATTGATGGTATTGTTTTGGCAAATGGGTGAGGTGAAGGCCAGCGTGGCAGTGGGCCTTGCTTTTACCAGCACTTCGCTGACGGATGGATCAGAAGTACAAGAGCCATTTCCATAATCAGTTGTCAGGGTAATGCGGTACCGGCCAGGGTTGTTAAACTGAAAGCGAGGGGCACCGCTATTGAGAGTGGTGCCATTTAACAAGGTGAAATTGCTACTGGAAGGTGAACATCCGGGCACCGGTAAGTAATCGACACGCCATGTATACCGTATACTGCCACACGTTGGTTGCACAGCACCACTATTGGCATTCACAACTAGTGGAGCGCAGCCTTCGCTTCTATCGAGATTCATTGAAGATTGAGGTCGGGCGTTAACGCAAATAATCCTGGTAGTGTCACGAATGCCACAAAGCGTATTTCCTTGTTTCAAACGAATTGTGTAAAACCCGGGAGTCTGAAAATTAATATTTAGTACATCCGTTCCACTAGTCCAAGCTGATGGATCCGTTAAGCCAAAGTCGTTTCCAAGCGATCCGCTACTGATAGTCCAACCCGATGATGGTGTTATTTGCCAGACTTGCGGATTGTTCCTGCAAATTGTTCCGTTAACAAAGCTTCCTGAAGTATTTCGCGACCGAATAGTAGTCACGCCCACGCAGACCGTGTCGGCTGGTGCAACTAAAATATCGGGTGCAGATCGGTCTGAAACTGTAATGGGCTGCACGGTTGCGGATGAAACAAAACAGGGATTAGTCGCGGTAATTGTGGCAGAAAAAGAGTTGGGAAAGGAGCCGCTGGTCGTGCCGCATGAGGTTCTTGTAAAAAGATGGGTGACACTTGGTGGTGCAGGGTGATTGAAATTTAAAGCTGGTGAGCCATCATTGAAGACGACTCGATAAGTTGTACCGGGCGGATTGGATGCTGTTCCTTCTATCGGGAAAGTAAGTGAGCTGTTCGTGCAAATGGCCGTGTTGCCCGGATTACTCAGGCCCACTGCGGGGTTACTTCCTACAAACACGCCGTAGCTGGTGGTATCAATACATCCATTTTGTCCGGTAACTATAAAGAGTAATGTGTAAATCCCAACGCCGTAGGTGTGTGGTTGCGGCGTATTGAACGTGGAACTACTAAAATCGGGTGTACCATCTCCCCAAACAATACGGTAAGCTGTGTTAGTTGCGGGTGTTGATGTGTTGTTGGTGAAACTGAAGGTGTTGCTGGTCAGGTTGCAAGCTGTAAAAAAAGGGCGCCCCTGAAAATCACCAATGAAGCCGGTGCCGCCTAATTGCGTCCCCGGCGTTTGGCGGGTGCTGATGTTTTGAATCACCGTATCGCGGCAGCCATCGGCCGAGGTCACGATCAGTCGTACATTGAAAGATTGGGTGCCATTGCCATTGGTGCCCACGAAGCGATGACTGATGACTGCACCGGTGCCCATATTGTTGGCACCCGAGGTGGGGTCGCCAAAATCCCAGGCATAGCTCAGCCCATTGCCGGTGCTGGCGGTGGCATTAAACTGTACGGGAACGGTTCCACAGTTGCCAGTATTGGTAGGGGTAAACTGCGCTACCGGTTTGGCAAGGGCATTTACAAACACAGTATCTATCGGTCGTGCTGTTCCACCAATGGTAGCCGTTAGTTTGTAAAAGCCGGTAGTTGACACGGTCAGGCTGCTGTTGCTGCCGGCAGGCGTCCAGGGTCCGCCAATGCCAACTGCGCTTTCCCACAAAAATGCAGTGGCTGTATTGGGGGGGGCTATAAAGGCCGAAAGCTGCACACTACCAGGCTGGCAAAATACCAGCGGCGTATTGTGCCGGATAGAATCGGTGGGCTGGCTGCTAGCGTGGAAGCCAATGAAGAAAGCTGTCATCCAAAAGACACAGCGAAGGATCCATCGCAGGGGGGCGGTGGGTATCATAGCGGCAGTTAGCGGTTAGTGAGCAGTTGGCTTCTTACTGCAAAAAGTGGGCCGCGGTACACAGCCACTCGAAGCAGTCACAAAAAAAGGGACCAAAAGGCGATTGTGCATGGGTGTGGGGGCTTTTCAATACACGAAAAAGGGACCGGATACACCGGCCCCTTAAGATAAGTAGTTGCGCTGTTTTGTGTCGATGAAAATCTGGACTCTACCGGCTATCGCCTGCCCGGCAGCAAACTGGCGGTCAGCTGCAGGTACTGTTGGTCGGTCATGGGTTGCAACGTGAGGGTGGGCGGCGTATCGCCAATGCGAAAATGAGGGGATATGGCAGCGTACAATTGGTTGTCGGCCACTGCTACTGCCAGTGCCCGTGCCCGATAGCCGGGAGGTAGGTTGTAAAAAGTGGCCTCACAGCTAGTCAGGCTGCTGTCGGCAGATGTAGATCCTACTACCACAGTGTTGATGGTTTGGAACACCAGATAAGTTCGGTGTTCGGCGATCAGCTGAGCTGGCTTGCCAATGATCACCGTCATCTGCTCGTTACTTGGGATTTCTAAAAAGTCATCGCAGTT
>CANHEC010000181.1 GCA_947459455.1 Chitinophagaceae bacterium | reverse complement strand
TCATCGCGAAGTACCAGCAGGTGGCTCCATACCGGGTTAGCGGCTATTACTTTTTCCAGCACGGGTACTATTTGTGCTGCATCGCCACACCAGCCTTCGGTAATGGTGATGAACAGCAGTTCGGTACGCACCTGGTGTACCTGGTGCCACTGGCGGGTCGATAGCTTGAAGGTTTTATCGAGCCGGTTCATGCGGGCCAGGTTTAGCCGGGCATAGTTGATGAGTTGCTCATCCTGTTGAGTGCCGGTGGTTTTGCCTTCGGCCATCAGTGTATCCAGCAGCTGCCGGTAGCTGCTGTAGCTGTACGCTTTGTTGAGTAATGCGGGTGTGATCTCTGCCAGTGTCATGTGCCTCAAAAATTTCGGGCTGCAAAGGTCGCAAGCTTTGCGGCTTTGTGCAAGCAAAGGCTGTTAACGAATTGCATAGCCAGCAAAAAACTGCAAGGATCAAACCGTCCTTTAACAAAAACTTTGAATTGCAGTACAGACAGCCCGTGCCAGCGGTCTACAACGACGCCGGCATCGATTGCAAGGCATGGCCGGGCTGGTACCATCAAAGCACAACTGCCCGCCCGGGTAGCCGGGCGAGCAGTTGTGGCTGTTAAATTCGACTATTGCCGCCGCAGTTGGGCGTGCTAATAACGCCAGCTGGTCAGGTCGGCGCCGCGTGGCGATCTTGTTTTCACCTCTTCGGCCCAGCGGGAAATGAACATACTGTGGTAGCGCAGGCGGGTGAGATAGTTGGGGTTGTTGTGGTCGCCATTCCAGCAGTGCTCGGCACGGTCGCCATAATCTACAAAGGCGTAGGCCGGCGGATCTTGCAGGCGTTCCAGCCGCTGCTGTATCAGGTACACGGCGTTGTTCAGGTAGTAGTTGTCCATATCGCCGCAGTAAATTTTGATTTTGCCCTGCAACCGGGGCCCCAGCCGGGGCCAGTCGCGTTGCAAAATATAGCTCAGGTCGAAGTGCTCTTTCCAATAGCGGGCCACGGCGGTATCTATTTCGCCCGTGTAGCGGTCCCATATGCGGCGGGGGTAGCCATCGGGGCCCACGGGGCTGAATACGCTTTCCCATACATCCCACTGGTCGCCGCTGCGGCCGCGGGTGCCCAGCACCAGTTCCCGCAGGTTCATGTCTCGCAGGGTGGCATCTACATGGCCCAGGTAATTGCGGTGGCCGGGGCGCAGGGTTTTGCTAAAAGGTCCTTCGCGGTAGTAAGCATTTTTGTCTTCGTAAATATTTACCGAGGTATAAGCCCGGAAATCAACCGGATCGGGGCAGGCGGCGTAGCAGCCATTGAACTCGTCGGGGTAAAACATTTGTGCTGCCAATACCTCCCATCCACCAGTGCTGCCACCATACATAAAGCGGGCCCAGCCCTGCCCGATGCCCCTGAACTGCTGCTCGATGGCGGGGATGAGCTCGTACATGATGGCATCGCCGTAGGGGCCGTTGTTGGCACTGTTCACGGCATAGCTATCGTCGTAAAAGGGTGTGGGGTGCTGTATTTCTACCGCCAGTACCCGCGGAAAATCGGGGCCGGTCCATTGCTTGTAAAAATTGTAAGCCTCCTGCTGCACCATAACGTTGTAGCCGCTGATGCCAAAGCGGGCATTGTAGTCGGGCTTCAGGTTGGGGTCGGGCGGGGTAGTGCGGAAGCCGGCAAAATCGGCCGGGAAATGGCCATGAAAAATGGCCAGCGGATACTTCACGTTCGGGTGCTCATCAAAGCCCTCGGGTAGCAGCACATGGGCACCCAGGTACATGGGGCGGCCCCAAAACTCGGTCAGTCGCTTGCTCTGTATACGAATGTGCTTGATGTACTTGCTGTCTTTGGGTGGCTCAATGGGCGGTATCTCTTTTTGCAGCGCCAGTAGCGGCAGCATCTTAGCCCTGGGCTGCAGGTTCATCCATTGCGGCTGGCCGTACAGGTTGCCGGGTGCCAGGTTCCAGTGCTGGCCCTCCCCTCTGTCCATCGGCAGCTTTACGGTGTGGCCGTCGGCCCGGGTAAAGGTTTCGTAGCGGTGCAGCACTACCTGCACCCAGTAGCGGCCGGGCGTCAGGTTGCTCAGGCTTTCGGTAGGATAGCCCAGCACGCTGGCATCAAAATAGCGGGTTTCGCCCGGCTTCCAGTTTTCTACATATATGCCAAATACCTGCTGGCTCCTGAAGCCATCGGCTATTTGAAAGCGGGGTTCCTGGGTACTGTCGGTGCTGATGAGCAGCAGCAGCCGGCCATCGATAGGCTGACTACCTAAACCGGCCGGGTAAGGCACGCCTACCCGCAGCTGGCCAAACAGGGTAGCAGTACCCAGCAGGCCTGCCAGCAAAAGAGCTATTGAACGCATGTACAGTTGTTTTTTTGGCAAAGAGGGAATGGAAAACAGGAAGTTAGCGCATACACAGCAACCAGCAGCCATGCCAATCCCCAAAATCGGCATACTTAAATCCAGGCTGGCAGACCAGCCGAAATTTTGTGTGGAATGCTTTTTTCCTATTTTTGACACAATGGCAACGCTTTCACCGTGGTGGAGGCGTTGTTATTTTTTTCTGTGCAAACCACACCAACAAAGCGAAAACCAAGGAGGACGATATGAGTGCCGTGAACTACGTGACGAAAGAAACCTTTGAAAAAATGCAGGCCGAGCTGCAGCACATGCGTGCCGTAGACCGCCCCGCCGCCAGCCGGGCCATCGCCGAGGCCCGCGAAAAAGGCGACCTGAAAGAGAACGCAGAGTACGATGCCGCCAAAGAAGCACAAGGCCTGCTGGAAGCCAAGATCAAAGCGCTGGAGGCCGTGATTGCCAACAGCCGCATTGTGGACACCAATAGCATTGATACCAGCAAGGTGAGCATATTGACCCGTGTAAAAATCACCAACCTGGCTACTAAAAAAACAATGGAATACACCATTGTGGGTGAAAAAGAAGCCGACCTGAAAGCAGGCAAAATTTCGGCCACCTCCCCCATTGGCAAGGGCCTGATTGGTAAAGCCGTGGGCGACATAGCCGAAGTGCAGGCCCCCACCGGCGTGCTCAAGTTTAAGATCGAAGAGATAGGCGTATAAGCTTTATTTGAAACGCCTGCGCAATGCCGGACAAATGACCGGACCCCTGCGCAGGCATTTTTTTGCCCTGTACTTTCGTATCCTCACCAGTAGCCTATAGCGCCATGACTATCTTCAGCAAAATCATTGCCGGCGACATCCCTTCGTTCAAGATTGCGGAAAACGATCGCTTCTATGCCTTTCTCGATATTTTTCCTGCCACCCCCGGGCATACGCTGGTAGTACCCAAACTGGCCGTCGATCGCCTATTCGACCTGCCCGACGACTACCTCGACGGCTACCTTACTTTTTGCAAGCCCATCGCCCGGGCCATCCGGCAGGTCACCGGCTGCGACCGTGTCAATATCATCACCATTGGCTTTGAGGTGCCGCATGCCCACATCCACCTGGTACCCATGAGCGGCATGGCCGATGCCGATATTTTAAGCAAGAAAATGAAACCCGGCATGGAAGAACTGCAGGCAGTGCAGGCGCAGCTGCTGGCAGCGATGGAAGCGGTGGGGAATGAGGAATGAGGAATTAGGAATTGGGAATTGGGATTGGCAAGTAGCTTGTGTTCACTTTTTTGTGAACCGACCTGGGCGGTATGTAGCATTCTGCTTGCAGCTTTCAGCCTCAGGCTTTCTGCTCTCAGCTTTCTGCCAGTTTCAGCACGCCTTTGGCCAGCAGCAGGGTCATGCCCATGGCCAGCAAAGTGGCGACTTTCTTTTGCTGGTAGCTACCCAGCGCCATTACCGATGCAGTGCTGAGCAGCATACCTGCCAATCCGATGCCAAACCCTGCACCCACCCGTGCAGGAACAGCAAAAAACATGATGCTAATGCCAGCCAAAAAAATGGCAATGCCGCCCCACTGGCACAAGGGCAGCAGCCAGGCCGGTGGCTTTTTTGTGGTTGTTGCTCTTGTTGGCTGTTGTTGCGGTATGTGCTGATTCATCATTTCATGGATTTCGGTATTCCCCTCATTCACCATTCATCATTCATCATTCACCATTACACATCACTCCTTCACTCTTCCCGGATTGTTTTTGATAAATGCATCCCAGCCCTTGCTTTTACTGCCCAGCGCCGCCAGCGGCGATTGCAGCGTGAAATGATGACACACAGCTACCGCTACCGCATCCGATGCATCAAAGCCTTTCGGCTTATCGGTCAGCTTCATGTAGTGCTGTAGCATGGCCCATACGCGTTCCTTATCGGCATTGCCATTACCGGTTACTACCTGCTTTACTTTTTTGGGCGAATACTCGGTCACCGGCAGGCCGTGCTGCATGGCGCAGGCAATGGCCACGCCCTGTGCCCTCCCCAGCTTCAGCATGCTCTGTACGTTTTTGCCATAAAAGGGCGCCTCAATGGCAAAATGCTGCGGCTGGTAACGCTGGATGACTTCGTCGATGGTATTGTAAATGCGCTGCAGCCGCTCAAACACATCGTGCTCCCAGTGCATATTCAGCGTGCCCATGTGCAGCAGCGAAATGGCCTTGCCCTCACACCTGATCAGCCCATAGCCCATCACCACCGTACCGGGATCGATACCGAGGATGACAGAGCTGGCCGGAATGGACTTGGTGGAAGCAGGCATGTGCTGAATGGCGTGGATAGCGTCGAAAGTAAGCAGTATTTTGCAGCGCCAAAATTGCTCCCTGCTTTGACCAACACCAGCACCTACAAACGACTGTTGAACTATGTGGCAGGGCCGGTACTATTTGTCCTCATTGGCATTTCCATATACAACCAGGTGGCTGCCCAGCCGCAGCTGGGTACCCAGTGGCAGCAGCTGCTGCAGCGCTGGCAACACCACCCCGGCCTGCTGGTAGCCGTGCTGATGCTAATGCTGGCCAACTGGGGCCTGGAGGCACGCAAGTGGCAGCTGCTGGTAAGCCACGCACTGCCTGTACCCTACAGCCGGGCACTGATGGGCGTGTTGGCCGGTGTATCGTTTACCATGCTCACGCCTAACCGCACCGGCGAGTTTTTGGGCCGTGTGCTCAGCCTGCCCGATGGCAGCCGAATCAGGGCCGCTACGCTTACCGCCTTTAGCAGCATGAGCCAGCTGATGGTGACGCTACTGGCCGGCATCGCTGGTATCGCTTATTTGCAGCACTACTATCACGGCACGCCCAATTGGCAGCCCATACTGGCCTATGCGCTGCTGTACGGTTCGGGCATGGCTTTGTTGCTGCTGCTGGCGGTTTACTTCAATGTAGCGGGGCTGGTGCGACTGCTACACAAATGGCCGCCGATTAGCAAATACACCCGCCACCTGCAAGCCGTGGGCGAATTGCAAGCACGGGAGCTGCTGCGTTACCTGGCACTGTCGGCGCTGCGCTATGCAGTGTTCTTGTGGCAGTACTACCTTGTGTTTGTATTGTGCGATGTACAGCTAACCGTTTGGCAAGCCGCAGCCGGCACCGCCAGTCTTTTTCTGATACTGGCAGTAGTACCCAGTGTATCGCTGGCCGAACTGGGCATTCGTGGCAAAGCCAGCCTGTTT
>CANHEC010000180.1 GCA_947459455.1 Chitinophagaceae bacterium | reverse complement strand
GCTTCCTCAACGATCCGTTTGAGCACTGCCATATTGTAACCAGCACCACTCACAAAACCCTGCGTGGGCCGCGTGGTGGCGTTATCATGCTGCGTCACGATTTCGACAATCCGATGGGCATCAAAGATCCCAAAGGCAATATCCGCCCCATGAGTGCGCTGCTCGATCTGGCGGTGTTTCCGGGTACGCAGGGTGGTCCGCTGGAGCATGTTATTGCAGCCAAGGCCATTGCCTTCGGCGAAATTTTGACCGATGATTTTAAAGCCTACCAAAAGCAGGTGCAGCTGAATGCACAGGCGCTGGCCAAGTGCTTTGTAGAAAAAGACTACCAACTCATCAGCAACGGTACCGACAACCACCTGATGCTGATAGACCTGCGCAACAAGAACATCACCGGCAAAAAAGCACAGGAAACACTGGACCTGGCGCATATCACCCTCAATAAAAACAGTGTACCATTCGACGATAAGAGCCCGTTTGTAACTAGTGGTATTCGGATAGGTGTGCCGGCTGTGACCACCCGTGGGATGAAAGAAGCTGACATGCAGTTTATTGCCAACGTGATAGACAATGTGCTGATGAACGCCGACGATACCAACGTAATAGCAGCAGTGAAAACGGAAGTGCAGCAATTCATGCAGCAGTTTCCGCTGTACCCTGAGCTGGGCTAAGCGCATCCTGCTGTTTCAAATACTAATTGAAAGCGCCTCCGTTGGTGGGGGCGCTTTTCATTTTTGCAGCCCCATTGGTGGCCTGTTGGCGAAAGTGCTATTTTGCAGCCAGCAAAAAATCATCTCAACGTATGATTCAACGGATACAATCAGTATGGCTGCTGCTGGCAGCGGTGGCTACCGGCCTGCTTTTCAAGATGGCGGTATATGGCGGCGAACTGAATGTGGGTGGCACCAAAGAGCTGCTGGTAGGCCAAAGCTACCTGTTGTTTATAGTGGTAGCAGTGCTCACGTTGTTTCAACTGGGCGCCATCTTTTTGTTCAAAAACCGGGGCAATCAAAAGAAGCTGATTCTGCTTTGTGTGTTGCTGCAGCTGCTACTGGTAGGGCTAATTTGGATGGAAGTGGGCGACTTTGTGCTGGCCAATAGTTTCAAAAGCAGCGTGTACAAGCCAGGGGCGGTATTGCCCCTGCTATCGGTAGTGCTGCTGGTGCTGGCGTATAGCGGTATCCGAAGGGATGAAAAGCTGATTAAAGCGGCTGACCGCCTGCGATAAAAAGGCAGTGGTCAATTCAGTACACGCCTTTCAGTTGTCCGTCCACCAGTTTCAGAAAATGCACTTTTCGGTTTTCGAAATAGTGTACCTGGCTCTCGGTCCCGTCTGTCATCGGCTGAAAATTAAAGTCATTGAACACCCGGTAAGCTCGGCTATTGAAAAGCACCGGTAGTTCGCTACTATCGGCCAGCACAATGGCCCGGGCGTAGCGCAGCGTTGTTTCAAAGCCACGCAGTACCATATCGCTGGGCTTGCTGTTTTGCAGCTGGCTGTATTGCTTGCTTAGCCTGGTATACAGGTCCAAATTGCCCGACGATGAAAGAAAGGCAGTGCCAAACACCAATTCCAGTCCTTTGTACTCGGCTTTGTTCAGACTCAGTTCGTCCCAGTTGGGCATGCCTACCAATGTGCACTTATACCGCTTTGCGCCTGCTACTTGCTGGGCCAGCCTGCCGGCAAAGCTCAGGTCCATACTGGCGCCAATCAGTACATTTTGGCGGGTGCTGTCCAGCAATGGCAATAGTTGCGCTACGGAAAATGAGTCTGTCAGCATGCTCGTTTTCCAACGTATTGGCCTGACCGATTTGGCACCGGCTGCTTCCAGCCAGCTTTTCAAATAGCCTTCAATGGTGCCTTTGCGGGTCAGTAGTATCACATTGTCTTTGCTATGCTGGGCCAGCACATAACCGTACAAGGCTTCGCATTGGGTGCGCATGGTAGGATTGAGCACGTACAGCAGGTTGTTGTACTTGATGCCACCATCGTTGGGTAGGGTAGCCGATAGCAGCGGAATGCGCTTTGTTTTGGCAAACTCGGCCATCTGCCGCAGCTCATTTACGTTGGCCGCTACACCTATCAGCAGCTTGCTTTGGCGCACCAGCGGGTTGGTAAGTGCTACCTGCATCGAGCCCAGTTCGCGGCTGTCTACTATATTGATGTGAACGGGCAGCCCTTCTTTGCGCAGCGAGTCTACTGCCAGCTGTACACCGTTGTAAAACTCCAGATAGGGCAGGGCAAACCGCGGAATGTTGTTGCCAAAACGATATTTATCCAGTTCGAACAAGCTATCGAGCTGCAGTGGCAGCAGCACACTGATGATGGGTTTTGGCACAGCCGCAGCATTATCCTGGGCTGGTGACGCAAACGCCAGACACATGGCTGCCAATATCAGCACGGCCATTCGTCGCAAAGGGGTAAAAAGGGTCAAACGCATGTACCTCATCAGTTCATCAAATTGCAGGCCGGAAAATAAAGGAATGATGGCCGTATTGCCTACTCCCAATATGCAACTGCCGGGTATTTAACTACCGGTGTACCGGTAAAAGTTGGCGTTGAGATAATTTTGAATACTGATTATCAGTGCTTTGTGAGATACGCTGCCATTTTAAATGCTCATAAAAGGCAGGTTTCCCCTACTTTTGCGCTCCAAATTTTTTTTCATGAAAACAATTACAATCGAAGGACAACTGAGGACCGAACTCGGCAAAAAAGCCACCCGCCAGCTTCGCTCTCAGGACCTGGTGCCTGGTGTAATTTACGGGGGTGCAACAGAAGTTAGCTTTTCTGCTCCGGCCACGGCCTTCAAGCCGCTGGTGTACACCGCTGAATTTCAACTGGCACAGGTAAACGTAGGTGGCCAATCGTACACCTGCGTACTGAAAGAGCTGCAGTTTGACAAAGTGAGCGACAAGCTGATTCACGTAGACCTGCTGCAACTGGTAGACGACAAGAAAGTGGTAGTAGACCTGCCGGTGAAGTTTGTAGGCAACGCAGCTGGTGTAAAAGCCGGCGGTCGCCTGGTAGTAAAAATGAAGAGCCTGAAAGTGAAGACCCTGCCCAAGTTCCTGCGGGAGCAAGTGGATGTGGACATCACTAACCTTGAACTGAACGGTAACATTCGTGTAGAAGATGTGAAGCTGAGCGACATGGAAATCATGAACTCGCCCCGCATTCCCATGGCTTCTATCGTAATGACCCGCCAGCTGAAGCAGGAAGAAGCTGCTGCTGCCAAGGAAGACAAGAAGAAAAAGTAATGGCTCCGGCCATTTGGCATCAAATCAAAAAAAGTCCCTGCACCTGGTGCGGGGACTTTTTTTTATGCCTCTGTAATGCCTGGTGACAACCGGTTACTGATTGAGTATCCAAAACATCGGCAAGCAATGACCAGGAATCAGCATACACCGGAAGCCCTGCCTTACTTGCAGCGGATAGCTTACACCTTGTTTACAATAGGTGGTCTTATCCTCAGCCTGCGGGGCTGGCCACATCACATCAGCGATGGGTTGGCCATGTTTGGCATTGCGTTAGCTTTCGATCTTTTCAACTCAGCACAGGCTTTTGGCAAGCGCCCCCGCTGGCAGCAAGCATGGCTGCTGGTACATGTGGCAGGTGTGTTTGCCATGCTCATTGCTGGTTTTCTCAAATAAGCCGAAGGCTACTGCCGGGTCAACCGCAGTAGCTGAAATAAAAGCGGGCATCTCCACATCGGAGGTGCCCGCCTGGTTCAGTGCAGTAGCTATTCATTTATCGGCCCAGTTGCCATTCATTGATGGACACCCTTGGCAGCAGCCAGTCACCACACTTTTCTACTATGCGCCGGGCCGGTAGCACAAAGCTGGCTGGCTTGCCCAGTGCCTCGCTGCTGGCAGCAGCATACAGCCTGTATTGGCCGGCATGGGCTACCCAGGCACTTTCGTGCTCCGAAAAGGATGCCAGGTCGCGGGGCTGCAGGGTAATGCTGAGCGTTTGGCTTTCGCCGGGCTGCAGCAGTTTTGTTTTGCCAAAACCCCGCAGCTCAAAGGCTGGCTTGTGCATGTCTTTGTTGGGGGCCTGCAGGTACCATTGTACCACTTGCTTGCCCGCTGTTTTGCCTGTGTTGGTTACAGTTACCTGAGCGGTCAGGTTGTTGCCAAAGCTATTGGCGCTCAGGCGCACCGGGCTGGTGCTAAAGCTGGTGTAGCTAAGGCCATGGCCAAAGGGGTAGGCTACCGGCTTGCCTACAGTGGCATAGTAGCGATAGCCCACATAAATGCCTTCTTCGTAGGTTACTTCGGCCGGCTTACCCATGGGCATACCAATCGCATTCTTTTGTTCTACGCTGCTCAATTCTTTGCCGGGAAAATTGCCTGCCGAAGGCACATCGCTGTATTGAATGGGAAAACTCATGGGCAGGCGCCCCGATGGGTTCACAGCACCCTTCAGCACATCGGCCGCGGCATGGCCACCTTCCTGCCCGCCCTGCCATACCAGCAAAATGGCATCAGCCAGTTGGCGCCAGCTGGCTGTTTCTATCACACCGCCTACGTTCAGTATCACCACCACTTTTTTGCCCCTGGCACGAAAAGCTTGCGACACCTGCGTCAGCAATTCTTGCTCGGCCGGGGTCAGGTCGAAATCACCGGCTAGTTTGCGGTCCTGAAACTCGCCACTATTGCGGCCAATAGTCACAAAGGCGATATCGGCGCTGCCGGCCTTTTGTGCTATTACTGCCGGGTCCAGCGGCATTTCGGGCAGCGGCGGCGGCAGCATAAAGGAGATGGGCATTTTGGGCTGTTTAGCCAGCGCAGCACTCAGGTGCTGGCGGTATTGGGCGGCCAACTCTTCATCCAGTTGGTAGCCGGCGCTACTCAGGCCCTCGGCCAGCGATATGCTGTAGGCTTCGTTCACATCGCCACTGCCGGTGCCACCGGCCACAAAATTGTACGACGACAATCCGAATGCTGCAATGCGCTGTTGCGGTGCCAGCGGCAGTGCACCGGCTTCGTTTTTCAGCAGCACCATGCCCTCGGCTGCTATGCGGCGGGCAATAGCGGCATGGGCTTTCAGGTCGGGTTGGTTGCTGGCAGGCAGGCCTTTTTGCGAGGGCGTTTGCAAAATATACAGCAGCATACGGCGCACATTGGCATCAATGGTGGCGGCCGAAATCTTGCCTTCTTTCAGGCCCGTCAAAATGGTTTGCGCCTGCTGCTCGGTGCCGGGCATCAGCAGGTCGTTGCCGGCGTTCATTTGCGCCACGGCATCGGTACCGCCAAACCAATCGGTCATCACCAGTCCTTTAAAACCCCATTCATTGCGCAGCACTTCGGTCAGCAGGTCGCGGTTGTGCGATGCGGATACACCATTGATGAGATTGTAAGAGCTCATCACGGTCCATGGTTGGCTACGTTTTACGGTCAGTTCAAAGCCCCGCAGGTACAGCTCCCGCAGGGTGCGGGCTGTTACGCAGGTATCTACCGTGTTGCGATTGGTTTCCTGGTTATTGGCCGCGTAGTGCTTGATACTGGTGCCTATGCCGTGGCTTTCGGCCCCGTTTACAAAGGCCGCGGCCATGTAGCCCGAT
>CANHEC010000179.1 GCA_947459455.1 Chitinophagaceae bacterium | reverse complement strand
TGAGGTGATCAGAAAAAGCTACGCCGATTTGGCTTCGATGCCGAATGTGCAAGACTTGAACCAGCTGATTACCGAAAAGCGACTGGATATTTCAGAATACATCGATCAATTACTGAAACGTCTCGCCGACGCTTACATCAATATTGAAAAGGTGAAAGAAGGTCAGTTCCGTCGGTCGGATTTTTTTTCACGACGACTGCAAACCTTTGAAGCCTATGTGGCCGATTGGAAGCGGCTGGCACAAGCGACGATCGCCGAAAATATCCGCCTGCGGGAAAGCGTGCTGCGCAACCTGCTCATTAGCCCAGAAACCAATGTGGTGAAAACCGAGGGTACTGATATTTCCATTCTGCAGATCAAGGCCAAGATTACCGAGGAAGGCATTTTTGTAAACAGTGTCAAAAATGAGAGCGGCGACGAAACCAAGGTCGTTGATTTCGAATGATACCACTACTGCAATACCACAAGCTGGCCCTGCTCGAAGACCTGATGACCGGCGCCCGCCAAGTGTTTGCCGCCTACGAGCAACGCGACTTTCAGTTTGATGATAAGCTGAAAGCCTGGTTGCAGCAATGCGACCAGTTTTTTGAACAGCACAACGGCCCGGTAGAACGGTCGCGTATCAAAGAGCTGTACACTGATTTTATTACACTGCTGAGAGGTACCGATCCGTTCACATTTGCAAAAATCGAAAGCCAGAAGCGGGCCCAGGAACTAAATATTGGCTACCGCATAGCCAAACAAGCGCTGGAAGTAGTAACCCACTACTATGAAAAAGTAGATGCCCGCCTGAAAGAAGCCGAACAATTGATAGGGCAGCTGCTGCTGGCGATGCTGCAGTCCGACATGATTACAATGGCAGCACTGGCCAAAGTGAAAACACAACGACAGTTGGGGGCTCTTTGGAAAAAAATGGGCGAAGACAAACAACTGCTGGTAGTACAAAAGAAAGTACTGCTGCAAATAAGCCGCTACGATGCGGTGCTCTTACTGGGAAAATGCCTGGCGGCCCTGCGCCAATAAAATACTGTTGATCATTACACCTTATCCTTTTCTCATTTCACCACCCACCAAAAAACAACACCGTATGGAAACACCGCTTTTCAGTATGGGCTGGCTGCCCGACCTGCCAGATTTCCGCGACTACACCGCTGAGCAAGACAAGGCCCCCAAAAAGCTGTCGGCCATTGGGCGTACCGAAACCATTAAAGGCATGTTGAGCCAGGCCAAAGTAAATGGCAGTAAAGCGCCTGCAAAGCTGGCCAAAACAGCCGACCTGCGTACTTGGTGCTCGCCTGTAGAAGACCAGGGCAACATTGGCTCGTGTACGGCACATGCCGGCGCTGGCATGATTGAGTACTTTGAGCGACGGGCCTTTGGGCGCCACCTTGATGCATCGCGTTTGTTTTTGTACAAAGTGACCCGCAACATGCTGGGCTGGACTGGCGATACAGGTGCTTACCTGCGCACTACCATGGGCGCCATGTCTATTTTCGGCTGCCCGCCCGAGCAATACTGGCCCTACGTGCAAAGCAAGTATGATCAGGAACCGAGCTCGTTTTTGTACGCCTATGGCCAAAGCTTTCAGTCCCTGCAGTTTTACCGCCTCGATCCTGCTGGCGCCGTCAAAAAGTCCGTGCTCGATAGCCTGAAGGCGCACCTGGCTGCAGGCCTGCCTGCCATGTTTGGTTTTACCTGCTACAGCTCATTGTATTCGGCTAGCGGCAAGGCTGGCAATATTCCTTTTCCCGCTAGTAGCGAGAATACCGTAGGTGGCCACGCTGTGATGGCTGTTGGTTACGACGATGGCAAGGTCATTACCAACCCCAACGATAAGAAAAAGACAACCGGCGCTATCCTCATTCGCAACTCGTGGGGCACTACCTGGGGCGAGGCTGGCTACGGCTGGCTGCCCTACGATTATGTACTGCGTGGGCTGGCCGAAGACTTTTGGTGCCTGCTGCAAAAAGAGTACATCGATACCAAGCAGTTCGGCCAATAACACCCTCCACACCTTGGCCATCTGTACCCGCTGCAGGTGCACGATCACCACATCGTAAGAAAGTAGTAGGTATGCCGTTGTGCATGGGTGTTGTGCCGGCCATCGTCTACCCCGAATGGTTGGTTGCCAATGCCAACGCCTATCTCATCTTTGTACCTGTCAGCACTAACCGTTGCCTTCGGGCAGCGGTTTTTTTTACGTCCTTAAGGGCTACCGGATGTTGCTTTTTGCTGCTACCTTTCCGCACATGTACAAGGTTTGTTTGGTAGTTGCAGCACTGTTGGTTGGTGCTCCATTGCTGGCACAGTTGCCGGCGGTCAGCAGTGGGCGTTTGGTCCGGTTCGATTCTTTTCCATCGAAGTATGTAAGCAAGCGACATGTAGATGTATGGCTGCCGGCTACTTACAATGGGCGCACACCGCATGATGTGCTGTACATGCACGATGGCCAGATGCTTTACGACAGCACCACCACCTGGAATAAAACCGACTGGCAGGTAGATGAAACAATTGGCCGGTTGCTAATGAATAAATCCATCAGGCCTGTAATAGTAGTGGGGGTATGGAACAGTGGTCAGGGGCGCCATGCTGACTATTTTCCGCAAAAGCCGCTCGATTACCTGGCGCCTGCCACGGTTGACAGCTTGTATGCAGCCAACCGGCAAAGTGGCCAGTCCGTGTTTCAGAACCAGCGGGTACACAGCGATGACTACCTGCGGTTTTTGGTAGAAGAGCTGAAGCCGATGATAGACAGGCAGTACAAAACGAATGCAGGCCGAGCTCATACGTTTATAGCTGGTAGCAGCATGGGTGGACTCATTTCCCTGTACGCCATTTGCCAGTACCCACAGGTGTTTGGTGGCGCTGCCTGCCTGAGCACTCACTGGCCGGGCATTTTTCAGGAAAAAGACAACTCGGTGCCTGCAGCATTTTTTGCCTACATGAAAGATCACCTGCCCGACCCGGCCACGCACCGCCTTTATTTTGATCATGGCGATCAAACGCTGGATGCCTGGTACCCACCATTGCAAAAGCAGGCCGATGAAGTATTGCGCCAGCGGGGTTTTGTGCCGCCGGCCTTACTGTCCAGGTTTTTTCCCGGCACCGATCATAGCGAACGAGCCTGGGCCAGTCGGCTGGCCATTCCGCTGCAGTTTTTGCTGGCCCGGTAGTGCTGTTGGTACATCAGGCAATAGTCTACTGAACGGTGAGTCCTGCCGTGATGCGCAATCGCTTGCCGGCCGCTACCTGCAGGCTGGAGCCGGCGGCGAATGTTACAGGTATATCAATCACGCATTCATCGGTGCCGTTTGGAGAAATGACAATGCTGACACCTGTTGGAATTGTGGCAGGCGGCGCTGTTCCTCCCTGCCAGTTGGCAGCATTGCTCCAGGCACCACTGCCTGTAAAGGTGTAGCTGGTAGGGCCTGCTGTGGCCGAACTAAACTTCACTACAAAGCCATCATAGAAAGCACTGGAGGCACTGTTGACGTCGCCATTGAAACTGGCTTGATGGGCTCCTGCTGTAGCCAGTGCCGAGCCGGTGCTGAGGGTACGTCCCACCATCAATAAGGCACCGGTTGGCGTAAATGCAATGGCCGTACTGTTATCATCGAAACCGCCACCATAGTAGGTGCCGTATTGGCGGGTACCATCGGTATTAAACACGGCTGCATACCCGTCGGTTGGCAGTCCGTTGCCGCCCACACTGGTTTGAAAGCCATTGGCAGTGGCTATGACGCCGGCGCTATTGCTGCCCCCTGCTATGGCCACACTGCCAGCGCTGCTCACCGCTACTGCCAGGGCGCCATCGCTGCCAGCCGCCCCGTAGTAGGTGGCCCACAGGCGGCTACCGTTGGCATCCAGCTTTAGCAAAAAAGCATCGGCATCCAGCGTGGTGCCGCCTTTGGCCGATTGGTGACTGCCGGCGGTAGCAATGCCGCTGTTGCTTTGGGTAGTGCCCGCCACGTACAGGTTGCTTTGCGCATCGGCCTTAATCGAATAGGCAAAATCAACCCCGGTGCCGCCATAGTAAGTACCCCACAACCGCTGGCCATTGGTATTGAATTTGACAATGAATCCGTCGTCGCTGGCGCTGCCTTGTGCTGGCTGATGACTGCCTGCCGTGGCAATATTGGTACTGCTATTGGTGTAGCCGCATAGTATCACGTTGCCTTGTGGGTCGGTGCTGAGGCCGGTAGCAAAATCGTTGCCTCCGCCACCATAAAAGGTGCCCCATTGCCGCACACCATCGGCATTGAACTTGACGAGGAAAGCATCGGTTTGGGCACCAATGGTGGTTTGGTGGGCGCCGGGCGTAGCTACTCCTTCGCTGCTGCCGGTGGCCATACCTGCGAGGTAAACATTGCCGGTGGCATCAATGGCCAACGCACTGCCTTCTTCGGGCTGAAACTGACTGCCGTAGTACGTGCCCCATTGGCGTACGCCATTGGCATTGAACTTGACGAGGAATGCATCTGCACTAAACGTGCTGCTTTTGTGACTGCCGGTGGTGGCAATGCCGCCGCCGCTCAGGGTTTTGCCGGCTATGTATACATTGCCGGCTGCATCGGTGGCGATGGCCAGTACCTGGTCTTCCTGGTTGCCGCCATAGTAGGTGGCCCATTGGCGTACACCGGCGCCATTAAATTTTACCAGCATGCCATCGCGGCCGCTGCTGCTGGTGCTGGTACTGCCGCGGTTTACCTGGTGAGCACTCGTAGTAGAAATCACGCCGGCACCATCGCTTTGGGACCAGCCGGCGGCGTATACGGCATCTTCGCCTGACACGGCAATGGCATGCAGTTCATCGCGGCGGGTACCGCCATAGTAAGTGCCCCAACTGTGGGTGTACTGGCTAAAGCCCGTGAGAACTAGTACAAATACAAACATTGTGAACAGGAGTCGCCTCATACATACATTTTTATCAAATTTCTCTATTTGATCAAAAGGATATATACCTGCTATTGGGTATTGGCGACATCAAATGGAACCAAGTATGGTCGAATAAAGTGTTTGCAATCGCACCATGATTTTATAAGCGGCGGCGTCATGTGTTTTCATAAACGATTTGAGTTTTCTGAGCGCTTCTTTACCGAATTTTGGGAAGGGCAATCAACTCCTGAAGAGGTGAAGGTTTTTCAATTGAGTTTATTCCTTGAATATGAAAGCCAATTCTTTTATGAATCAATATACGGGTCCAAGTATCATTGACATTTTATAATAATACTTGCAACTTCGCTAATCACAAATATTGCTTGCTCATGACACTCGATGATGCTTGCCCCTTTCCGCACCGAAAGGTATTGTTTGCAGATGCTACCAAAGAAATGTCCCGTTTACAAGAGGATTTCAATATGGTTACGGCTGAAAATGTGACCGCCTGCATGCAACAGGCCATTTGGGAGTTCGAACTACTTGCCGCCAATGAAGCGTATTCGGGCTACTACTTTGTAAACTGGCGTATTGAGTTTTGGCCATTGCAAGAATATGTGCAACTAAACCAAACCTCGCTGCCTGCACAACCTGCAACCTATTTTCTAACGCTGCACGATAAGGCCGCTGATTTGTTGTAT
>CANHEC010000178.1 GCA_947459455.1 Chitinophagaceae bacterium | reverse complement strand
TTTTTCCATTGCCGCTTGATCCATTTTTCCAGCTCTACGGCGTGAAAAACTACAGCAGACATACCAACGCAAATACCGAGTTCCTGCAGGGTGAGTGGCTGTGTTTTAAAAATGGTGTTCAAGAATGGCAGGTAGACTACCGCCATTTGCAAACCGAACGTAAACACAACAGCACCCAGTAACGGTGTATTACTGAGCAAGCCTTGCTGAAAAAGAAATTGGCGTTCGCTGCGGATGGCCAGCGCATGGCCCAGCTGCGACAAGGACAGTACGGTGAATACCATGGTTTGCCAATGCGATACGCCGTAGTGTACGCCGTATGCTTGTACAGCCAGCGTAACGGCTGCCATCAGGATGCCCACCCACAGAATGTGAATGCCCAGTCCGCCGGCAAACAAGCTTTCCTTACTGGGGCGGGGCGGCCGTTTCATTACGTCGGCTTCCGCTTTTTCACCGGCCAATGCGAGGCCGGGTAGTCCATCCGTCACCAGGTTGATCCACAAAATATGGATAGGCAATAACGGCATGGGTAAAGCCAGCAACGGCGCCAGAAAAATGGTCCAGATCTCGGCACTGTTGCAGGTCATGATGTACTTCACAAACTTGCGGATGTTGTCGTATATCCGCCGACCTTCTTTCACGGCCTTTACAATGGTGGTAAAGTTGTCGTCGAGCAAGATCATGTGGGCCGCTTCCTTGCTAACATCGGTGCCATTGATGCCCATGGCCACGCCAATGTTGGCAGCTCGCAGGCTGGGTGCATCATTTACCCCATCGCCCGTCATCGATACAAAGTGCTGCCGTTGCTGCAGCGCTTTTACAATGCGCAGCTTTTGCTCAGGCGACACCCGGGCGTACACGGCCGTTTGCTCCACCTGTGCGGCAAAATGCTCGTCTGATAGTTGTTGCAGTTCAGTTCCCGTCAGCAGGTAGTCTTCTTTTTGCAACAGTCCTATTTCAGAGGCGATGGCTTTCGCCGTCGCAGGGTGGTCGCCGGTAATCATGACCGGTTTGATGCCTGCCTGCAAGCATTCGGCAATTGCTGCTTTTACTTCGGGCCTTGGTGGATCAATGATGCCGGCAATACCTGCCAATTGCAAATCGGTTTCCACCGCTTCGTAGGTAAAGGGCGATGGTAATGTGTTCACCACTTTGTAGCCAAATGCCAGCACCCGCCATCCTTTCGATGCCCAGGCATGCGCCATTTCCATCATGCTTTCTACCGGTTGATCCAGTGCGGCGGCGGCCGCCAAACTTTCCACCGCTCCTTTGCTGATGATGAGGTAACCGTTGCCCCAGCGGTGCACCGTGGTCATGCATTTGCGATCGCTATCGAATGGTAATTCGGCCACCCGTTCATACTGCTGCGGCCAGCTGCCAGCTTCGCTGTGCTGTTGTAGCACGTGGGCCACCAGTGCGGTTTCTGTCGGGTCGCCGGTTAGTTGGTCGGGTGCCGTGCCTTTCACATCGTGGTTTAGTGCCATGCACAATGGCAGGGCCGGCACTTGCTCCAGCATGGCCGATTGCAAAGCATGTGTTTCCTGCACGGTCATGCGGTTGAGCGTGAGGGTACCGGTTTTGTCGGTGCAGATGAAGGAGACCGAGCCCAGTGTTTCTACCGCCGGTAGTTTTCTGATCAGCGCATGCTGCTTTACCAGCCGGGCAGCGCCGCGGGCCAGTGCTATGGTGATGAGGGCAGGCAGGGCTTCTGGTATGGCGGCTACCGCCAGGCTGATGGATAACAACAACATTTTTATCGGCTCTTCGCCCCGTAAAAGGCCCACGCCGAAGAGCAGCACGCAAATGCCTAAAATGATATACGACAAACGCTTACCAAAAGCCGCCATGCGTTTTTTCAACGGCGTATCGCCTTCGTCTTCCTGCAGCAGTTTGGCTATGCGGCCAATTTCGGTTTGCATGCCGGTGGCAGCTACCACGCCCTTTCCGCGGCCGTTGGTAATGAGGGTGGCCTTGTAGGCCATGTTCAGTCGGTCGCCCAGTGGCACCTCTTCGGCGCTGATGATGTCTGTGTGTTTGTCCACGGCCACCGATTCACCGGTCAGTGCCGATTCATCGATGCGCAGGCTGTGTGCTTCCAGCAGCCGCAGGTCGGCTGGTACCGCATTGCCGGCTTCCAGCAGCACCACATCGCCCGGTACCAGCTCGGTGCCCGCTATGCTCTGCACCTGCCCATCACGAATGACCTGTGCTTGCAGCACCGCCATTTTCTTCAGGGCATCCATGGCTTTTTCGGCACGGTATTCCTGCACAAAGCCCAACAGTGCGTTCAGCAGTACAATGATGAGAATGATGATGGCATCGGTCATGTCGCCCGCTATACCCGATACCACAGCTGCCACCAGCAGCACTATGATCATAAAATCGGTAAACTGATGCAGCAGGATTGCTAGTGGCGATACTTTCTTTCCTTGCGCCAACTCGTTGGGTCCAAACTGCGCCAACCGCTCAGCTGCTTGTGAGCTGCTGAGGCCGTGTTGGGTACTGGCCAGTTTGGCCAGCGCATCGCTGATGTGCTGTTGATGTATCGCCGCCATGTCAAGGAAAGTTTGTTGCTGCTACAATGATAGCAAGAACATGTGGCAAACCACCTGATGAAAAACAGCTGACCGAGGGCCGGTACTACAGCACCCAAAGGCCGGCTTTGTGCAGGGTATTGATGGGCTTGTTATCCCAAAATAGTTCGAAGTGCTCCAGGCCGGCCGCTTCATAATCGGCTTTTACCTGTGCCAGTGTGAGCGGTTGACCCTGCGGCCATTGCACCCGCTGCAGCAGCTGATACAGCCACTGGCCTTGTACATCGCTGGTGCTGATGCTGATGCGTTGCTGCGGCGTTTCAAACTGCAGCGAGGCCATGCTCCAGCTGCTGCCTTTTTTTGTCTTCACAAAAAACTCGAGCCTTGGAGGCGGCCCCCAATACACTACTTTGTTGTTCTGCCGCTGCGGCATGGGTTCGGCATTTTCCAACTGCTGCCGTATGTAAGTAGGAGCCACCGTGGTGCGGGGTACTTTGTGCTCAAACCACTTTTGCAGTGGCAGGTCAAAACCTACGCCATGCATGTAGTTGTGCAGGCTTTTTTTCAGCCCCTCGCTGAATAGTTCATGCTCGGTGCCCGTGGGGTCCTCATGCACCACATCATTGTCGGCAAAGCTGGGCTTGAATGGGATTACGGCTTTTACGCCAAACTTTTCTGGCGCCAGTCCTACCGGGCTATGCGCCGTCATGGCAAACTGGTGCCAGTAGGCCGATTGTAAAATGCCTGCTTCAAATAGTTGGCGTACCATTTCCAGTGAGTCAATGGTTTCCTGTGCGGTTTGGGTAGGAAAGCCGTACATGAGATACGCATGCACCATGATGCCGGCATCGGTCAGGTGCTTGTTTACCCGGGCCACCTGCGCTACGGTGATGCCTTTGTTGATCAGTTGCAGCAAGCGGTCGCTGGCTACTTCCAGGCCACCGCTCACCGCTATGCAGCCTGCTGCCTTTAGCAGCTGGCACAGGTCTTTGGTAAATGCTTTTTCAAACCGCACATTGGTCCACCAGGCCACATTCAGGCCGCGGGCCAGTATTTCCAGCGCCAGTGCTTTCATCAGGCTGGGTGGCGCTGCTTCGTCTACAAAGTGAAAACCGTTGTTGCCAGTCTGCGCCATCAGTTGCTCCATGCGGTCGGCCAGCAGCGATGCGGCCACGGGTTCATACAGTTTGATGTAGTCGAGGCTGATATCGCAAAACGTGCATTTGCCCCAGTAGCAGCCATGCGCCATGGTCAGCTTGTTCCAGCGGCCATCGCTCCACAGGCTGTGCATGGGGTTGGCTATTTCAATAGCGTTGATGTATTCGCTCATCCACAGCCCTTCGTAGTCGGGCGTGCCGACCTGGTGCTGCTTGTAGTCGGGCAGTGTTTTGTTGTGGCAATAAGTCACCACACCATCGGCCAGCAAAAAAGTACGTTTCAACTCACTGGTGTCGGCCTTTTCCTGCAGGTGTAGCAGCAGTTGTTCCATGGGGCGTTCGCCGTCGTCCAGTGTTACAAAGTCGTAAAACTGAAACACCCGAGGATCGCTCAGGCTGCGCAGTTCGGTATTGGCAAAGCCGCCGCCCATGGCCACTTTGATGTGTGGGTGGTGCTGCCTGATGTACTGGCCAATGCGCAGGCTGCTGAACAAATTGCCGGGAAACGGTACTGATAGCGCCACCAGTTGTGGCTGCGCTGCTTGCAGGTGTGCCTCCAGCTGCTCCAGGGTCAGCTCATCTATCCAGCTCAGCGGTTGCTGCAGGGCATCGTACAGTTCATCAAAGCGGTTGGCACTGCGGCCTAGCCGCTCGGCATAGCGGCTGAAGCCAAAATGCGGGTCGATGTTTTCTTTTAGAAAATCGCCCAGATCCTCGAGGTACATGGTGGCCACATGCTTGGCCTGGTCCTGAAAACCCATGTTGCCAAACGAAAAATGCAGATCGTCGAGCTGGGCAAACCGACCCGCTTCGGGCAGGTAGCCCCGGCGGGCAATGCGCTGCGCCAGTGTGGGCTGCTTGCCTTGCAAAAAGGCCACGGCTGTGTCGATGGTTTGCAGATACTGCTGCCGTAGCGCCCAAATGCGGCGGCTGTTGTCAGAAAAATCGGCTTCGCGGCTGGCCGCTTTGGCAAACACCTGCTCCAGACCGGCCCGGCAAAACATGCGCAGCGTCACCTCGATGCCCAAATCGGCCTGGCGGCTGCTAATGCCCCGGGTATTCAAAAAGCCTTTGAGATAGGCCGTGGCCGGATAGGGCGTATTGAGCTGGGTAAACGGCGGCGTAATGAGGAGAACGGGTACCTGCAACAGTCGATTATTTTGGTAAAAGTAGGCATCGGCCGGCGGCTGGCCTGCAGCCGGGGCTATTGTGGCCTGCCATTTTTGCACCGCACAGGCACTGGCAGCATTCTTGCCCACTCTACATTTGCAAACCTTTTTTGGCTATGGAACAGCAAGAATTGCATAAAACTGAAGAAATGACTGACAATAACGCAGAAACCGTGGCGGGCGAAGCTGTAAACACCGACGAAAACATGGCCGGTACCCAGCGGTTGAACGATGAAGTGGCCACGGAAAATGAACTCGAGAAGCTGCAGGCCGAACTAGCCGAGCAGAAAGACAAATACCTGCGCTTGTTTGCTGAATTTGACAACTACAAGCGCCGCACCGCCAAGGAGCGGATAGAGCTGATGCAAACCGCTGGCCGCGAGGTCATCAGCAGCCTGCTGGACGTGCTGGATGACAGCGAACGTGCCGAAAAAACCATGGACACGGCGCAAGATGTAGGCGTGGTGAAAGAGGGCGTGCAGCTGGTGTTTGCCAAACTGCGCAGCACGCTGGAGCAAAAAGGCCTGAAGCCGATGCAAGCCACCGGCGAAGAGTTCAACCCCGACCTGCACGAGGCCATTACCGAAATACCAGCCCCCACCGAAGCAATGCAGGGCAAGGTGATAGACCAGGTGCAGAAAGGCTACTACCTCGGCGATAAGATCATCCGCTTTGCCAAAGTGGTGGTGGGCAAATGATGTGATAATGTGATGATGCGATGATGAGGGGAGTGCCTCGATTTTTTTCAATGTCA
>CANHEC010000177.1 GCA_947459455.1 Chitinophagaceae bacterium | reverse complement strand
GCGCTGCACGGCTGGCGCTACTTTGTACGGCACGAAACCAACGGCCAGCTGCAACTGCTGATAGCAGTAGCCGTAGTAGTAGCTGGCTTTGCGTTTGGCATCAGCCGGCACGAGTGGCTATGGGTGCTGGGCTGCATAGCATTGGTGCTAAGCTTGGAAATGCTGAACAGCAGCCTGGAAAAACTGGCCGACGCTCTGCATCCTGAGCGACACCCGCTGGTGGGCCTGGCCAAAGACCTGGCAGCCGGCGCTGTATTATGGGCCGCGGTCATCAGTGCGGTCATTGGTATCGTTATTTTTTGGCCCTACTGCCAGCGCTGGCTGGCATAAGCAGTGTGCCCTGCCGGGCGCTGCACGCCTGCCCATGGGCGCCCCGATGAACGATACTACCCCGACGCCCACCGGGCGGCGCGGTAGTGAGGCCAGCGGGCACTGCTGCTGATAGTAGTACAGCAGCTGATCGCCCCTGCAATCATTACTTGATAGCACTACCGCACTACCACCAGGCCTGCACGCTGATGCGGAGTGCCTCGGCCGCTTCGGTAATGAGCTGGCGGCGGTAGGGCTGCCGGATGGCAGATATCTTAAGATCACCCTGAATAATATCGGACACGGCGCCACTACTGAGCACCACCCGCATGGCCTGCTCGCCCAGGCGTTCGGCTATCCATTTTTGGATGGGGGCAAATATTTCCTTTTTGACGGCTTCGGCCGACTCGCGGCGCTGGTAGCCATTGGGCTCGCCGGGGGCCAGCTCTTTGCGCTGGCGCTTCTTGCTGAGGCCTTGCTGGCGGGCTGCTTCGTGTATTTGCTTCCAGGCCCGCTCCCACTCCTGCTGCATGCCGGGCTTGCGCAGCGCCGGGTATATGCCGGGCGATGCGCACAATTCTTTGATGGCTACTTTCTCGGCCCATAGGTCGCGTACAAGCGCCTCGGGCATGATGTAGTGTGCCGGCTTATTGAAGCGCTGGGCCAGTTGGTCGCGTAGCTTGAACAATTGGTTGAGCACAAACTGATCGTATGGGCTGAGGTAGAGCCGATCGCTTTTTTTGAGGAAATCGGTTTTAGGCTCCAGTTGGTAGCGGGTTTGGCTCAGCACCTCCTGTTCTTCGTCTATGTAGGCCTGTATGCCTTTGGCGTTGGCTTCTTTGCGCAGCTCTTCTTCCAGCCCAAACAGGTGGATCACATCGTCGGCGGCGTACAGTATCTGATCTTCTACCAGTGGCCGCTTGGCCCAGTTGCTGGTTTGCCAGCGCTTGTTGAGGGCCACGCCACATTTCTGCAGCAGCATATTGCTCAGCGAGGTTTGCTCGTAGTTCAGCAGCTTGGCGTAAATCTCGGTATCGCACAGGTGGGTAGGGTAGCACTGCAGCGAGTGCAGCAGGCGCAGGTCTTCGCCGGGGCAGTGGGCCAGCTTGCGGGCGGTGGAGGTTTCAAAAAACTGGTACAGCGGCTGCAGGTCTTTGATGGCCAGCGGATCGATGATGAAGCAATCGGACGGAGTGGCTACCTGCAGCAGGCACAAGCGAAAACCATAGCTGAAGCGGTCGCGGTCGAACTCGAGATCGAAAGCAATAACAGGAGCGGCCGAGAGTACACGAACGGCTTTGGCGAGGTCGGCAGCGAGGCTGATGTAATGTATTTGGCTCAAGGCGAAAAGTAAGTAAGCAACGATAAAGGAAAGCCCAACGGCGGCAGCAAGTTAGCGCAGCGGCGCTTTGCAATTGGTAAATGGTCTCAACAAGTCACGCCAACCTTAGTCGCGGTAGTTGAGGGCCGGTGGCCTATTGCCCAACAAAGCCTGGTACCGATAATTGCCCACGGCCTGCTGCCACTCGGTGCGGGCCTGCGTAAGCAGTGTGGCATTGGTAAACAGATCGATGGCTGTGAGGGCGAGGGTTTTGGCAGCCACCATCATGCCCAGCGTGCCTACCTCGGTACCACCGCAGGCTACGGCCTGCCAGCTATGCGCTGGTGTACCGGGCACCCAGGTGGCAGCGTCCAGGCCTACGGTGGGCACCACATAGCTTACATCGCCCACATCGGTACTGCCACCGCCGGCATCGGCTACCGGCTTCAGGGGGCGCACAGTAGCTGCCCCCTCTACCGGTGGTGGGGCAAACGTAAAGCTGCTTTGTATTTGCCGGGCAAAGGCCTGTTGTTCGGCCGTGTAGCGTACGCCACCCACCTGCTCCAGGTTTTGCTGCATGGCGGCGGCCAAAGTGCGATTGATTAGCAGGTCGTGGGTACCGCCAATGATTTCATACGTCATAGTAGTGCCGGTGCCCAGGGCTGCACCTTCGGCGGCTTTTACCACACGGTCGAAAATGGCAACCACTTCGCTGCGCTGCGGGTGGCGTACATAGTAGTACACCTCGGCATTGTCGGGGATTACATTGGGGGCTTTGCCACCATCGGTGATTACATAGTGAATGCGTGTTTCCTGCGGTACGTGCTCCCGCATCATATTCACCATGTAGTTCATGGCCTCTACTGCATCCAGGCTGGAGCGTCCTTTTTCGGGCGCCATAGAAGCGTGTGCACTCAATCCTTTGAAACGGAACTTGGCCGATTTGTTGGCCAGTGCACTGGTCATGGTCACTTCATTTTTATCGGCGGGGTGCCAGTGCAGCACAGCATCTACACCGCTAAACAAACCAGCCCGCACCATGTACACTTTGCCGCTGCCCCCTTCTTCGGCCGGGCAGCCAAAAACTTTGATGGTGCCGGTGAGTTTTTTATCGGCTATCAACTGCTTGATGGCAATGCCTGCCGCCACCGATGCGGTGCCAAACAAATGGTGCCCGCAGCCGTGGCCGGCTTTTTGTCCGGCAATGGGCGTACGCTCTGGCACGGCCGCTTGTGCCAGGCCGGGCAATGCATCGTACTCGGCCAATACAGCTATCACCGGCTGGCCACTGCCATACGTAGCTACAAACGCGGTGGGTATACCAGCCACCCCTGCTTCTACCGAAAAGCCGGCAGCCCTTAATTGCTGCTGTAGCAGCTCACTGCTTTTTACTTCTTTGTAGCCCAGCTCGGCGTACTCCCATATTTGCAGCGCTGTTTGCTTGTACGTGGGGTACTGCTGTTGTAGCTGGGCGGCGGCGGTCGACTTCAGCGCTGCTACCTGTGCAGTAGCAGCCGGCAGCAGGCCTGTTATAAACATACCGGCCAGCAGCAGAGGTTTTCTCAAGTTCATGATGTAAGGTGGGATATAAATTGATCAATCAACAAGAAGGAAAGGCTACTTGCGCTGCCGCCCGATGATGCTCCATTGGTATTGGTCATCGGGGGCGATGTTTTTGCGCTTCAGCTCGGTTACCAGGCGGTACTTATTGGTAGCGTCGTTGCGCTCCATCATTACTATTTCGGCATTGCGGGGGTTGCGCAGGGTTTCAAACTCCTCTACCGTCCAGTGAAACCACCGCATCAGGAAGATGCGCAGTGTCATGCCATGGGTAACGATGATGACATTTTCGGGGAAGTAAGACTTCTCAAAGTCGCGGTAAAGACTGTGCATGAAATCGCTGACACGGTCGTATACATCGGCGCAGCTCTCCCCATCTTTTATGCGATAGTAAAAAGTGCCGAAGCGATTTCGTTCGTCATCTATCTGAATATTGGCTTTCAGGTCGCGGAAGTGGCCCCACTCTTGTTCACGTAGTCGCGGATCTTCTTTCCAGCGGTATTGTTCTCTTGTAAAATGCTTGGCAATGTGCTCGAACGTGAGCCGGGTGCGCCACAGGGGCGACAGGTAAAACATGATGCTTTCATCGCCTATGAGATGACGCAAAGAACGGCCTGCTTCATCGGCCTGGTGCTCGCCCAGCGATGTCAGCAGCAGTTTAAAGTCCTGCTTGATGGCATAAGTATTCCTGTCCAGATTGCCTTCTGATTCTCCGTGTCGTACCAGTATGATTCTTTTTGGCTTCATGTGCAAATGCAGTGGCAGCAAGGCTTTGCGGCCATTGCATCAAATGTAGGTGAAAACATTGGCCGCGGCCAGCCTCGTTTGGCCAACAGCAATTGCGAACAGGTGAAAGATGGAAAAGGATAGAAAAACAAAATCCCCCGGCGAAACGGGGGATTTACAAACAATGGGTTAGTAAGTACTGGGATAAACAATTCCCGATACAATATTAATTCACAATCATGCACTCGATATCATTTGCATGCAGTTAGTTATTCACAATTTTAAATGCCCTGTGAATTTCCAAAATCAATCGCCGCAATGTGAAGTGGAATAGAAATGGAAGGTAGTGCTTTTGTTGATTGCACACAAACCTTGCTGCTACTGATGTGATAGCAGGATGCATGCAAGGCCATACCAATCTGTACTTTTGCCGAAACATCAACGCACATGAAGTTTCCTGCACCGGTCAGCATGCAATGGATAGCCAGCCTGATAGATGCCAGCATTGTAGGCGATGCAGCTGCCATGGCCACCGGCATCAATGAAATACACAAAGTAGAAGCCGGTGATCTGTGTTTTGTTGATCATCCCAAATACTACGATACCTGTCTTAAAAGCGCTGCATCCTTCATCATCATCAACAAAGCAGTAGACGACCGCCTTGGTAAAACACTGCTGGTGTGTGATCAGCCGTTTGAAGCTTACCTGCGCATTGTAGAGCACTTCAGGCCATTCGTGCCAGCCAACACCCTCATTAGTACTACTGCAGTCATTGGCGAGGGCACTGTAGTGATGCCCGGTGTTTTTATAGGCGAGCAGGTGCGCATCGGCAAGCATTGCATCATTCACCCAAATGTGAGCATATACGACCACACCGAAATAGGCGACCATGTAGTGGTGCATGCCGGCACTGTACTGGGTGCCGATGCTTTTTACTACAACAGCAAACGCGACCGCCCCGTATGGTACAAGCAAATGAAAAGTTGTGGCCGCGTGGTACTGGAAGACCATGTACATATTGGCGCCAACTGCTGCATCGATAAAGGCGTGACCCATGATACCCGCATAGGGCAAGGCACCAAAATTGACAACCTGGTACAGGTGGGCCACGATGTGGTCATTGGCCGCAACTGCATTATAGCAGCGCAGGTAGGCATTGCCGGTGCTACTACCATTGGTCATGGCGTCAATCTGTGGGGACAGGTAGGCGTGAGCAAAACACTCAGTATTGGCGATGGTGCCAATGTACTGGCACAAAGCGGCGTACCCTCCAGTATCGAAGGTGGCAAAACCTACTTTGGCACTCCTGTAGAAGAAGCCAGTACCAAGCGCCGCGAACTGGTATGGGTCAAACGCATCCCGGAAATGTGGGAAAAGCTGAAAAGGATGGAAGGCGAAGGCTAGTGGGAGCGGGTATGTCGCACAGAGGACGCAGAGGAATTGTGGATTCGAGATTTGAAATTTGAGATTCGTCCTCCCCTTACTTCCTCATTTCTTGTTACTTATTATTTATTTCTCATTTCAGCACCGCGAACCCGAGGAAAGAGTATTTCGCACAGAGGGCGCAGAGGAATTTCGAGATTTGAAATTCATCCCCCCCTCTTACTTCCTCATTTCTTGTTACTTATTATTTATTTCTCATTTCAGCACCGCGAACCCGAGGAAAGAGTATTTCGCACAGAGGGCGCAGAGGAATTTCGAGATTTGAAATTCAT
>CANHEC010000176.1 GCA_947459455.1 Chitinophagaceae bacterium | reverse complement strand
TATCTCTACGCATCGTGGTATTTGGCAGCGCTGGCGCCACAAGGCCATTGGCGTTTTGCCAGCGCCCCATTCGCCCATGCGGGCAATCCGCATGCGGTGCTGCACCTGCAGCTGCACGTGCACGGGGTAGCGTATCGCATTGCCATCGACCACAGCAATCTACCTGATATTGACGAGACCTCGCTGGCTTGGTGCCATGCCTACGGCAAGGTGAACCTGCGCCCCGAGGATGCTGACCGTCCCAAACTGGTAGCCATTGGTCCGCTCACAGCCATTCGCTTTCAGCCCGGCTGGCGCATGCTGCTGCTGGCGCTGGCCAATGCGTGGCGGGCCCGCAAGCGGATAGCAAGCTGGCGGCGCTTTTTTGGCAACTACCGTGCCTGCCTGCGGCGGCCACAGCTGGCCGATCTGCAGCCGGGCGAGGCCTCAGCCGATTATGTGTTTTTTGCCAGTTCGCAGTGGAAGAAGGAGCCTGCCGTCAACGAATTGCGGGCCCGCTTTATCAGGGCCTGCCAGGCGGTACGGCATTGCCGCTTCGAAGGAGGCTTTGCCCCCCGATCGAAGGGCGATATGGATGCCTACAGCGAGCTGGAAATGAAAGAGCGGCTGGCTGAAAGTGACTACCTCGAGAAAACCCGACAATCAGCACTGGTCTTCAATACGCCCTCGGTAGCGGGCTGCAATGGCTGGAAGTACTGCGAGCTGCTGATGATGGGCAAGGCGATGCTGACACCGCCCCTGCTGCGGCTGATGCCCGGCCACTGGGCACGGGGGCAGCACTACCATGAGTGCCAGCCCGATGGGGCCGACCTGCCAGCGCAGGTACAGCTGCTGCTGCAAGCGCCGGCCTACCGGGTGCAGCTGGGCCAAAATGCCCGGGCCTACTACGAAAAGGAGCTGGCTGCCGAAGTGGTGCTGCAAAAACTGCTGCAGCAAGCACAATTAAACTATTCAATTGCTACCACATGATACCCACCAAGCAATACACGGGAAGAATCATCAGCAACGGCGAGGAACTGGAGGCCTTCAGAGCGGCCACTGAGGCCATGCAGCCGAATAGCTGCCGGCCAATACGCCTGGATGAGCAGGATAGCTGGCACTGGAGGGACGGTGCGCTGACGCATGTATCGGGCGGCTATTTTCATGTGGTGGGGCTGCAGCGCCCGGCCGCCGATGGCGAACGACTGCTGATGTGCCAGCCACAAAGTGCCCTTACCGGCCTGCTGCTGCATGCACCTGCGGGTAGCCTTCCGTGGGTGCTGCTACAAGCCCGGGCCGAACCGGGTAATATGCCGGTGGTGCAGTATGGGCCCACCATCCAGTCGACACAGGCCAATTACCTGCGGGCACATGGCGGCAAAGCCACGGCCTACCTCGAGTATTTTTTTGGGTACCACCCGCAGGGCTGCCTGCTGCGCCAAAGCCATCAGTGCGATCTGGGCAGCCGCTATTACCAGAAAACCAAGTCGCACCATTACGTGCTGGCTACGCAGCTGCCCGATACACAGGAACACTTTGCCTGGGTGCCACTGGACGTGCTGCTGCAGGCGGTGCAACACCACAACCTGCTAAACCCTGACCTGCGCAGCCTGCTGGCGGTGTACGACTGGCAGGCGCACCTGGGCCACGCCGGCACGCAGGCACCGGCCGGGCTGGAGCAACTATACACGCTGGTGCAGCAGGCCGAGCAGCAATGCCTGCCCGCCTGGCACATGGTACCGGTAGAACAGCTGAACGGCTGGCAGCAGCAGCCAACGGGCGTAATGCCCAAAGGCGGCCAGGGCCTGGGCGTACAACTGTACGAAGTGATAGCCGGCAGCCGGGAGGTGGCTGGCTGGGCACAGCCATTGCTGACGGCCAGCAGCCCTGGCCATGTGCAGCAGCTGCTGCGCCACGGGCCACACGGCACCGAGTGGTTGGTGACGGTAGATACCGAAGCAGCGGTGAGTGCCGTGGCGCTGGTAAACGCCAGTGGGGTGGCCTACCCCGGCGGCGATGTGCTGGTAGGCCGCCTGCATACAGGTGGGCAGCCCTGGCGCAGCATTTGGCAGTGCGATGAAGGGGGCCGCTTTTATAGAATGGAGAGCCGGTACGAAGTGCACTGGGTGGCGGCCGATGAAGTGGCGCCGCTGCCCAACCAATGCTGGCTGAATACTGCGGCCGTGAAGCAGCTGCTGGCGGCTTCCAACCGCTGCACCATCCAGTTCAGGTGTGTGGCCTCGCTGCTGCTGGATGAGCTGAACCCCTGCCTGGCTGCCATAGGCTGAGCCGTGTACTGCTGCCCATGGCATGCGGGACAGAGCGGTAGGCCTGTGCGCTGGCGTGCCGTGCACTACGCGATGGCCCGAACAGCTGCCGGGATGGGCACCGCCGTTGAGATGCCCTAATCAAAAAAAACATCAAGGCTTGACGAGAGCTACCGAATCGTACCGGAATACCCGGAGGCGCGGCGGCTTGGGCTGCTGCTGCAGGTAGGCAGCCGGAATGCCTTTGCCATGGTAGAAGCGGCCAAATACCTGCAGCTGGTAGCCACTATCGTGCAGGGCGTAGTAGCGGGGCGGAATGCCGAGGTCGGGGCTGGCGGGCTGCAGGTACAGGCGGTCGTCTTCGGCGGCGGTTTTGCTGATGGAGAACAGCTCGATTGGGCCGTAGCCGGCTACTGGATACACGATGAGGGTAGTGCGTTCTTCTTCCAGTTTTTTGGGCAGGTCGAATACAGAGGCTTCATCGCTGAGGAGCAGGTCTTTTGTCCAGTAGGCGATGAAAACAAGGATGAGCGGAATGAAAAGCCAGCGGGGGAGACGTGTCATGGAATTTAAGTGAACTAGCTGTAGGAGATAAAATCGCTGAAACGGGAAGTGCTTCGCTTTAGGTGTTTATCGTCGTCACTTTATCAGTATTTGGGGGCTTCGCCTGCCATCTATTAATCGAACTATTTCAATACGCTGATTTGTGACGCGGTAGAGTAGCAAATGATAGGGCTTGATATAGACTTTTCGACATTGTTTGGGAAAATCGACCGCGGTGCCGAGCAGCGGAAACGAACGGATGAGCTGAACTTTTTGCTGAACGGCCTGCAGGAAGCGGGCACCTATTGCCTGGCTCCATTGGGCAGCAATGAAATCAAGTGAGTCGCTCAAATCCTGCTGTGCCTGCGGCGACCAAACTACGATTGTACTTTCTGCCATGCTGCCTGCAATACTTCATCGTGCGGCACAGCCTGTCCCTCGTCCAGCTGCGCAAGAGCTGTTTTTGTTTTGGCTTGTTCTGCCAGCGGCAGCGTACTCCACCATTCGGTATCTGCTTGGGTGCTCAACAGTGCTATGGCGCTTGCCAGCAGGTGCTCGTCGTTGCAAGCATCCACCAGTTCGTGCAGCTTTGTTTTTGTAGACATACCCAGTTGTTTCGGCTAAAAATAAGAAAATAAGCTACGGCCTCCCATCAGGTGTTGCAAGTTTAGCATCACGTGTGGCACAGCCCTTGAGCAGCTAAACCCGGTGCTGCCAGCCTTGTGCAATGATTTCGTGCACATTGCCGCCACGGGTTACCAGGGTGGCTTTCTTTTCGGGCTCGGTGATGTAGCCAATCACGCTGATCTCTTCGCTCAGCACAATCTTGTCGTAGTCGGCCTGGGCAATGGTAAACAGCAGCTCATAATCTTCGCCACCGCTGAGGGCGCAGGCGGTGGGGTCCAGCTCCAGCTTGTACGCAAACTGACGGGCATCGTTGTGCACAGGCAGCTTGTCTTCGTACAGCACTACGCCGCAGTTGCTTTGCTTGCATATGTGCAGCACCTCACTGCTCAGTCCATCGCTGATGTCCATCATGCTGGTGGGCTGTATGCCCTGCGTAGCCAGCCATTCTACAATGTCTTTGCGGGCCTCGGGCTTCAGCAGCTTGCCCACGATGTAGGCTTCGTTTTCGAGGTCGGGCTGTACGCCGGGGTTTTCGAGGTAAATCTTTTTTTCACGCTCCAGCAGGGTAAGGCCCAAAAAGGCACCGCCCAGGTAGCCGCTTACGCATAGCAGGTCGCCCTTTTGGGCGCCGCTGCGGGTTACAAATTGGTTGGGGGTTACTTCGCCCATGGCCGTTACGCTGATGATGAGGCCTTTTTGCGAGGTGGAGGTGTCGCCGCCAATCAGGTCGACCTGGTATTTTTCGCAGGCGGCGTATATGCCTTCGTACAGCTCATCCAGCGCCTCTACACTAAAGCGATTGCTGAAAGCAATGCTGACGGTAACATGCGTAGGCGTGGCATTCATGGCGTAGATATCGCTCAGGTTGACCACCACACTTTTATAACCCAGGTGCTTCAGCGGCGTGTACATCAGGTCAAAATGGATACCCTCTACCAGCAGATCGGTGCTCACCACGGTTTGCTTGCCAAAATGGTCGATCACGGCGGCATCGTCGCCCACGCTCAGCAGGGTACTGGCTTGTCGCGTTTCGTTGTTGCGGGTCAGGTGCTCTATCAGGCCAAATTCGCCCAGGCTGTTTACTTCGGTACGTTCCATGTGCTGGTAATAAATAAGTGAGAAAAGGAGGGTACAGGCAGTACCGCCACTCAGCCGCCAAAGGTACGCTGCAGTTGGTCGAGCGGATACTCTACATACGTGGGCCGGCCGGCCGGCGTAGTATTGGGCACCGTGCACAAAAACAGCTGCTCTACCAGGCTGCGCATTTCCTTTTCGGTCAGGCTGCGGCCGGCTTTTATGCTTTGCTGCCAGGCCAGGGTGCGCACCAGTCGTTCGCGGCGGCTGAAGCGTACTTCGGCATTAAAGTTTTTGTAGTGCTCCAGTATCTGCTCTATGTTTTTCTGTTCGTTGCCGGCATCTACATCGGCCGGGGTGCCGTGTATTACAAAGCTGTGCTGGCCGAAAGGCGCTATCTGGTAGCCCAGTTGTTGCATGTCGGGCAGCAGTTCCGTCAGCAGTACGGCATCGGCTGGCTGCAGGGCTATGCTTACCGGAAACAAACTTTGCTGCGTGGCAATGGGTTTGCCAAACAGGGCCTTCTGTAGCTGCTCGTACAAAATGCGTTCGTGGGCACCCTGCTGCTGTATCAGCAGGTAGCCATGGTTGGTAATGGCTACTATGTAGGCCCAGTGCACCTGCATCAGCGGGGTATCGGGTATCCACTGAAAGCGTTTTTCGCGGCTGATGGGCCGGGCTTCGTATTCCAGGTCTGTATAGGCCGTTTTGGGCGATACTTCCAGTAGTTGCTCCTTCAGCTTGGCCAGCTCGCTTTGCCAGGCGCCGGCTCCCTCGCCGCCGCTGTGTTGTACCGCTTTTTTGATGTCGTCAGCCTGTTGGCGTTCGGTCAGCCAACTGCCGGGCATGGGGCGCATGGCGCCGCTACTCGGTTCTATTTTGTGCGCCTGGTGCTTTTGGGTAAAGCTGTGGTACAGGCTGCTGCCCAGCGTACGCTCGGCCGCTTCATCGGTCATGGGCTTGCTTACGGCTTCCAGCTGCTGTATATCGGCATTCAGGCTAAAGTCGAGCGAAGGTGCAATGCTGAACTGTGCCAGCGCATGCTTCACTGCTGCCTGTACAAAGGCGTACACTATTTTTTCGTCGTCAAACTTTATTTCCTGCTTGGTGGGGTGCACGTTGATGTCTACATGCTGCGGATCGAGCTGTATAAACAGCACGTAC
>CANHEC010000175.1 GCA_947459455.1 Chitinophagaceae bacterium | reverse complement strand
GGTCCGCAAGGGCGGGTACTGCGCCTGGGACTGCGCCATCCGGGGCTCATCGATGCGCTGACCCATTTCAGCGCCGGCAACCATCGCATTGCCAATTTTGAAATGGAAACCAGTGCCATTTACGGACTGGGCAAGCTGCTGGGTCACCAGTGCCTCAGCCTGAACGTGGTGGTGGCCAACCGCATCAGCAAAACCTTTTCGCCCGATGGTACCGCCGCCGTGGCCCGACTGATAGCCAATGCGCTGGAACGCATTGCGCAAATTGATGGATAATGATGGTGGGCCGCCTTTGGCTACCAAACTTCTGCAACCGAACACGATGAAACTTCATTTTTACAAATACCAGGGAACCGGCAACGACTTTATACTGATAGACAACCGGGACGCCCAGTGGCAACTGACGACGATTCAGATAGCGCAACTGTGCCACCGCCGCTTTGGCATTGGGGCCGATGGGCTGATGGAGCTGCGCAGCGAGGCCGGCTTCGACTTTAGAATGATGTATTACAACGCCGACGGCCGCGAGGGAAGCATGTGCGGCAATGGAGGCCGCTGCCTGGTCAAGTTTGCCCACTTTGTAGGTATTCACAAAAGCGATTATCGCTTTATAGCCTCTGATGGCGAGCACCGGGCCAGCATAGAGGCCAATGGTTGGGTACGCCTGAACATGAAAAACGTAAACACAATCATGCGCAATGGCAACCATGACGTGCTGGATACCGGTTCGCCCCATTTTGTGAAGCAGGTGGAAAACATACGCGACTACGCGGTGGTGGCCGAGGGGCGGCACATTCGATACAGCGATGAATTCAGGGCACAGGGGGTAAATGTGAACTTTGTGGAACCGCTGAGCGGCTCCCGCATATTTGTACGCACCTACGAGCGGGGCGTAGAAGATGAAACGATGAGCTGTGGCACCGGCGTGACGGCGGCGGCCATCGTACATGCTCACAACGACCGTGGCTTTAACCACGTAGACATCAAGACCCTCGGTGGCGAATTGTACGTAGAATACGACCGGAAAGCCGACGACGTATTTGAAGACATTTGGCTGGCCGGTCCGGCCCAAAAGGTGTTCGATGGTTTCATCGACCTCTGACCGCCCGGAGGGTGACCCACAACTTTTTTTAACAACCACTGTTGCAGGGATGGCGCCACTTGGGCGTCATATGCCCCATGTTTTTGCACACCCGCATAGGTTTTCGACTGTTTTTGTACTGTAGCTGCCTGTTGCTGGCCCTGCCGGCGCTGGCCCAAAAAACCGCCACCGTACAGGTGTATGGAATCGTAAAAAATTCCGCCGGTCGGCCGCTGGAGGCTGCCACCGTTACCATTATCAGCTTTGGCAAAGCTGCCGGCGGCCGCACCGATACGGCCCGTGTGCAGGGCGTGACCAACAAGCAGGGTGAATTTACCCTACGGGCCACCGCTACCGACAATATGGTGCTGGAGCTGAGCCTGATAGGATATGAAACCGTGGTGGAACCACTGGTATGGCTCACTGGTAGCGCCAGCCTGCAAGCGGGCAGTTTTACCATGACCGAAAAAGCCAACCAACTACAAAACGTGGTGGTATCGGCCAAAAAGCCCTTTATGCAGCTGGGTGTAGACCGCCGCACCTTCAACGCCGATGCAGCCATCACCGCCAAGGGCGGCACCGCGGTGGACCTGATGCGCAACATACCCGGCCTTAGTGTGGACGTGACGGGTGCAGTGCAGCTGCGCAACGCCTCGCCCATCATTTTTGTAGATGGGCGCCCTACCCTGCTCACACTGGAGCAAATACCCAGCGACGATATCGATAAGGTGGAAGTCATCACCAACCCATCGGCCAAGTACGATGCTGGCAGCACCGCTGGTATTATCAATATCATTTTGAAAAAGAACAGGCGCAACGGCATGAACGGCACTGTGAGTGCCGGGTTTGGCGCCCCCAAAGTGCTGAATGGCAGTGCCAGCCTCAACTACCGGCAGGGCAAGATCAACTTTTTCGTGAGCGGCAACTACAACCGCGGCGGAGGTCTGGCCAATAGCGAAGCCAACCGGATCAACAAGCAAAACGGCGTGGCCAACAGCTATTTTGACCAGCGCACCGGCACCGATCGTACCCGCCGCTTTGTGTCGGCCCGCATCGGGCTCGACTATTTCATGGATGAGTTCAATACCCTCACCGTGAGCCAGGGCTTTACCGATGGCCGCTTTGCCAGCATCGAAAACCAGGACCAGGAATACTACGATCGCAACAAGGTGCTGACCCAAACCGGCACCCGTTTTTCCGACGATCAGTATGGCTTTAAGCGCAACAACACGCAGGTAAACTACCGGCGCACCTATGCCAAAGAAGGCAAAGAATGGACGGCTGATTTTACCTACAGCGGTGGCACCAATGGTGGCGGCGGCGATATCATCAACCGCCTGTTTGACCTGGCAGGCAATGCCCTCGGCCAGCCCACACAGGTGCGCAATTTGGGTACCGGCGATGGGAACCAGTACACGTTTCAGACCGACTACGTGAACCCTATCAGCGAGCACAGCAAGCTGGAACTGGGCGCCCGCAGTTATCACAATTTCAGCAACGACAAGTTGGATGTATTCAGCGTGGCAAACGGTAGCAGCACCAAACTGCCGCTGAGTAATAATTACGGTTTCCGGGAAATGGTAAATGCTGTGTATGCCAACTACAGCAACAAGCTGGGTGCCCGCTGGAAATACCAGGGTGGTTTGCGCATTGAGCAGTCCAGCTTTCGGGGCGAACTGAAAGACAGTGCCCGCAGCTTTGGCTACGATTATCCCAGCCGTGGCAGCAATTGGTGGAATGCGTTTTTCCCCAGCCTTTACCTCACCTACCAACTCAAAGAAGGCCACGACCTGCAATTCAACTTCAGCCGCCGCATTCGCAGGCCCAATTTCTGGCAGATCAACCCCTACGTGGACATTACAGATCCGCAAAACATACGCCGCGGCAATCCGGAACTGCAGCCGGAATTCACCAACAGTTTTGAAGCCAATTACAACCGCATTTACGACAAGGGCAACTTCCTCGTCTCGGCCTATTTCCGCAACAATACCGAAGACATTACGCAGTACACCGATACCATCAGCGCCGACCAGCTGGCACAGCTGAACAATGCAGCCATTGCCCCCACTGCCCTACTCACCACCTTTATCAATGCCGATCGGACCAACCGCATGGGACTGGAACTGACCTGGCAGCACAAGTTCAGCGATCGCTTCGACATTGCCCCCAACTTCAATGCCCAATACCGCGATGTGAAAGCACAGGTAGGCAAGCTGAACCTGAACAATACCGGCTTCAACTGGAACTTTCGGATGACGGTGAACTACAAGCTGGTAAAACCAAATAGTAAGCTTTGGAACAACCTGAGCTTTCAGCTACAGGGCGAATACGAAAGCCCCCGGGTGATACCGCAGGGCCGCGATAAATCGCAGTACGGTTTTGATATTGCCCTGCGCAAAGACCTGCTGAAAAACAATGCCGGCACCATCACCTTCAATGTGCAGGATGTGCTGAACAGCCGCATCCGTGGCAGCATTACCGAAACCGACAGCTTTTACCAGGATGCTTTCCGCCGCTGGAATGTGCGCACCTTCCGCCTTACGTTCAGCTACCGCTTTGGCAACCGCGACTGGCAGCTCTTCAAACGCCGCGACGGTGGCGAGGAGCAGAACGGAGACTAAAATGCCAATGTGATGATGTGATGATGTGATGATGTGATAATGTGCAAAAGGCTACTCAGCACTTGAAAGGCTTCCGCTCTTTGAACACTAAAAATTGAACTTAGAACTTAAAACGCCCTCATTCCTCATTCATCATTCATCATTCCCTATTCATCATTCATCATTAATAATTACACCAACGCCGTCGTTTCCTTTATCACGCCCATCACAAACACGCTCTGAATATTACCGATGTTCTCTACTTCACCCAGTCGGTTGACGTGAAAGTCGTAGTAGGTATTCATGTCTTCGGCCACTATTTTCAGCATAAAGTCGAACTCGCCTGAAATATTGTAGCACTCTACCACCTCGGGCATTTGCAAAATGGCTTGTATAAACCGGCCGCCGGCTTCTTTGCTGTGCTGTTTCAGGCTCACATAGCAGATTACTTTCAATCCTTTGCGCACCTTATTGGCATCCAGCAGGGCCACATACTGGCGTATCACGCCGTTCTCTTCCAGCCGCTTTATACGGTCGTGCACAGGGGTGGTGCTCAGGTGCACCTGTTCTGCTATTTCCTTTACCGTGGTGCGGGCATTGGCCTGCAGCAGGCGCAAAATGGCCAGGTCTTTGGCATCGAGTGTTGCACCATTAGTGGAATTTTCTGTTTGAACCTTAATTGGCATGGCTTACCGGAATATTTACCAGCCAAAATAGCCCACTACAGGCATTTATCCTAATTTTTTGCAAGTTCTATGGTATTTTATCCTGCGCAGTTAGCTTTGTGGCCATAAATCCGCAAACATGTCTACTACACTGTCCGCACAAATCGACTTTAGCCTTCCTTACAAGGTGAAAGACATTAGCCTCGCCGAGTGGGGCCGCAAAGAAATTCGCCTGGCCGAAGCTGAAATGCCCGGTCTGATGGCCATCCGCGAAGAGTATGGCCCCAGCCAGCCCCTGAAAGGTGCCCGCATTGCCGGCTGCCTGCACATGACCATCCAAACCGCCGTGCTCATCGAAACCCTGGTAGCCCTGGGCGCCGAGGTAAAGTGGAGCAGCTGTAATATCTTCTCTACGCAAGACCAGGCCGCTGCTGCTATTGCCGCTGCCGGTATTGGCGTATTTGCCTGGAAAGGCCAAACCATCGAAGAAGCCGACTGGTGCATCGAGCAAACGCTGTTCTTCGGCGCTGCCGATCGTCCGCTGAACATGATCCTCGACGATGGTGGCGACCTCACCAACATGGTATTCGATAAGTACCCCGAACTCATCAGCCACATCAAGGGCCTGAGCGAAGAAACCACCACCGGTGTACACCGCCTGTACGAGCGGATGGCCAAAGGCACCCTGCCCATTCCTGCTATCAACGTAAACGATAGCGTAACCAAGAGCAAGTTCGACAACAAATACGGTTGCCAGGAAAGCCTGGTAGACGCCATTCGCCGTGCTACCGATGTAATGATGGCTGGTAAAGTAGCCGTTGTAGGTGGCTATGGCGACGTAGGTAAGGGTTCTGCCCTGTCACTGCGTGGTGCCGGTGCCCGTGTGATCGTTACCGAAATCGACCCCATTTGCGCCCTGCAGGCTGCTATGGACGGTTTTGAAGTAAAGAAGATGAAGGACGCTGTGAAAGAAGCTGACATCGTGGTAACCGCTTCTGGCTGCCGCGACCTCATCACCGGCGAGCACTTCAAGGCTATGAAGGACAAGACCATCGTGTGCAACATTGGCCACTTCGATATCGAAATCGACGTAGCCTGGCTGAACACCAACTACGGTCATACCAAAGACACCATCAAGCCCCAGGTTGATCTTTACAATGTAGATGGCAAAGACATCATCCTGCTGGCTGAAGGCCGCCTGGTAAACCTGGGTTGCGCTACTGGTCACCCCAGCTTTGTGATGAGCAACAGCTTCAGCAACCAGACCCTGGCACAAATTGAGCTGTGGAACAACCACGCCAACTACGAAAACAAGGT
>CANHEC010000174.1 GCA_947459455.1 Chitinophagaceae bacterium | reverse complement strand
GCCCTAAATAAAACCGCAAACCATGGGAAGAGGTGATAAAAAAACCAAGAAGGGCAAGATCTTCAAGGGTTCATTCGGCAAGTCGCGGGTAGCTCGTCCTACTCAAAACAAGAAGACGCCGGTAATCCGTAAGTTCGAGTCGTAAGCGCCGCCAGCGGCCTCAGGGGCCGGCAGCGTTTCTAAGAAATTAAAAAAAGCAACCGCTTGCTGCAGTTGCTTTTTTTGTTGTGACCAATGGTCACCCTTGTGGCAGCTTATCGGCTCACCAGGGTTCCTACCTGGTCGCCCATCACTACCCGGCGCAGGTTGCCCGGCGTATTCATATCAAATACAATGATGGGCAGATTGTTTTCCATACAAAGCGTGAAGGCAGTCATGTCCATCACTTTCAGGTTTTTGCCAATGCACTCCTGGTAGCTGATGGTTTCGTATTTGGTAGCGCTGGGATCCTTTTCAGGATCGGCAGTGTAAATGCCATCTACGCGGGTGCCTTTCAAAATCACTTCGGCCTTTATTTCGATGGCCCGCAGTGAGCCGGCGGTATCAGTTGTAAAATACGGATTGCCCGTACCGGCGCCAAAGATCACCACCCGACCCTTCTCCAAATGGCGCATGGCCCGCCGGCGGATGTAGGGCTCCGCCACCGCTTCCATTTTGATGGCGCTTTGCAGGCGGGTAAACACACTGGCTTTTTCCAATGCGCTTTGGATGGCCATGCCATTGATGACAGTAGCCAGCATGCCCATATAATCGCCCTGGGCCCGCTCAATGCCGGTATCGGCCTCGTTCATGCCCCGGTAAATATTGCCACCACCTATTACCACGGCTACTTCTACGCCCAGGCTGGTAATGCTTTTGATATCTTCAGCATACTGCGCCAGCACTTTGGGGTCCAATCCAAAAGCGTTGTCGCCCATCAGCGATTCGCCAGACAATTTCAGCAGCACTCGTTTGTAGCGGGGAGTCATGTATGGTTATTTTTTGGCTGGTATCGGAATGATACAACCGCGGCAAATAACCTGAAAAAAATGCGGATGACAAAGGCGGCTATTCCTCCTCTTCGTCGTCGGGCATGCTAAAGGTCACCCGTTGCCTGAACCGGTACATCACCCGGCGATTGAACTGCTTTGCCGGCTGCCAGCCTTTGGCCTGCTGCACCACCTTCAACGCTATTTTATCGAAAGCCGGATGAAACGGTACCGCCACCTCCGCATGCCTGATCACCCCATCTTCATCCAGTTCAAACTCGATGATGGTCTCGGCCATGTTACCGTTTGCAAACTCGAGGCCATCGGGCCAATACAGCTTGCTTTCCATGTAGGCTTGCCAGGCACGTGGGCCGCCAGTATACTCCGCAGGTATTGCTACCGAACGACCTTTGCTATCAGGATTGCCCTGCTCATCATAAAAAGCCGAGTCCAGCTGCGCCCCCTGCTTGTACAGGGCCGTCATGGCCAGGCTGCCATTGCTGTGAAAGTATTTCCACTTGCCTTCCTTCTTGCCATGCAAAAAATAGCCGGCTGCTGAGGGTGCGCCATTGCTGAACCAACTTACGAATGATGATAGACTGTCATTCAGCGAATGGGTACTATCCTTTATCATGCCATCGCGGTACCAGCTCAGCGCTACGCCCACCAGTTTACCATGGTCATAGTTGGCCGAATCTTCCATCATGCCATTGCCGTAATAGCCAAGGCTGGCACCATGCGCTTTTCCGTTGATGTATCTTGCTGCCCTATCGAGTTCTCCGTTGGGGTGAAACCAGTAGAAAAAGCCATTTTCAACTTCACCGGCACTATCGGCAAACAGCCCCCGCATTTGCAGCTGCTTATTCCCCAAATAAAAGTCTTGCCACACCCAGCCACTGTCGGTTTGCTGCCGCACCGATACAAAGCGGGCCGCCAGTTCATCGCACGGCTTCCACTGGGCATTGAAATATCGAAGGATCTTTTGCTGCGCCGAAGCTGCGATACCGCACCAGCAGCAAACAATAAGCAGAGACTTTTTCATACCGGGTAAAGATGCAGAACAAAATAATTCGATTCGAATCAAAATACCATCACTGCATTTTCTAATTTGTCGTTTTCGACGAATTAGCTATCTCGCCCCGTCGGGGCTGCCCGATTATTGATTGTTTTTAGGCGCAGCGCTACGCACTGCGCTGGAGTATATAGCCCTTTCAGGGCAATGAGGATTGTTTGCGTTTGAAAATTCCACCTTACAACGCTGTGCCTTGATAATTAGGAATTGATTTTCTATCGAAATGATACAACAAATCAAACGACAGTCTTTTCTGCAGGTGTAGCAAGATGGCGAAAGGGAGTGCAACGCCATTAGGCCCGAAACGAACTGATGTGCCGCCACTGCGCTGGAATAGATTGCCCGTTCAGGGCAGGGCGGATTATTTGGGTTTGAAAATTCCACCTTGCAACGCTGTGCCTTGATAATTAGGAATTGACTTTCTATCTTAATCCTTCGACTAGCGTGCTACAGGTTACTCGCCGGCTAAGCCAAAATTGAGACAGACATAAAGCACAAAAAGTCCTGAAAGGACGTGATACACCAGCATCGGGTGTGGCGATGGTGAACATTGCTACCGTAGGAACTTGATCCTGGTTTGCCTTTGAAAATTTCATCTCAAAAAGCTGTGCTTTGATTATTAAGCATTGACACTTTATCTTAACGCAACAACAAGGACAGCATCGACTACTCAACAGTGAAGTCAACAGTGAAACCGACAAAAAGCACAAAAAGTCCTGAAAGGACGTGATACGCCAGCATTGGGCATAGCCCAATGCTGCGACGCAATCAATGTATTCAGCCACGCAGTGGCGCAACATATCAGCCATGGGCCAATCACTCGTAAAAAACTACGTCCACATTGTATTCAGCACCAAACATCGCCAACCCTTCATCACCGCCTCTATTGAGCAAGAACTGCACGCCTACCTGGCAGGCATTTGCAAAAAATATGAATGCTACGCTGTACAAGTGGGCGGCTACACCGATCATGTGCACATCCTTTGTCTGCTGTCGAAAAAAGTCACCCTGATGAAGTTGCTCGAAGAGCTGAAAGCACATTCTTCGAAGTGGATCAAAACAAGGGGAGAGGTATTCAGCCAGTTTTACTGGCAGAATGGCTACGGTGTATTTTCGGCCAATCCATCGGAGGTGGACACTGTGACGCGATATATCAAAAACCAAAAAGACCACCATCAGGCCAAAACATATCAGGAAGAATACAGAGCGTTCCTGAAAAAATACGAGGTGGAGTATGATGAACGATATGTGTGGGAATAGGTGAATATGATATTTCGCCCTTACAGGGCTGTATGTGCATCGCTTGCATGTAGCGCAGTGCTACGCACTGCGCTTTTGTAGGTTGCCCTTGCAGGGCAAGGAACCAGTATTGCACTACCCGTGAGCTTCGCTTCGTGCCGAAACTGCACACTACCCAACCACCGTTCGCAGACAATAGCCGCTAATAAAAAAGAGCAGCCCCGCTGGTGAGCTGCTCTGCTTATGAATGCCAATGCCGGACTTAGTAATCAATCACCTGCTCCTCGATCACTTCGGGTAGCTGGCGCCACTCGTACACCTGGTTGCGCAGCTGGGGCTCAAAGCCGGCTTCGGCAATGGCCTGCTGAATACTTTTGTACGTAAAGCGGTGCGGCGCACCGGCAGCACTCACTACATTTTCTTCGAGCATGATGCTGCCAAAATCGTTGGCGCCGGCGTGCAGGCACATTTGTGCCACGGCCTTACCTACCGTCAGCCAGCTGGCTTGTATGTTGGTAATGTTGGGCAAGAAAATGCGGCTGATGGCAATCATGCGGATGTACTCATCGCTGGTGGTGAGGTTGTGCACACCGCGTATGCGGGCCAGTAGCGTGTCGGCATCCTGAAACGTCCACGGAATGAAGGCCGTAAACCCATAAGTGCCTTCCGGCTTTTTGGCTTGCACCGCCCTGATCTTGTCCAGGTGCTCAAAGCGTTCGCGGATGGTTTCTACATGGCCAAACATCATGGTGGCGCTGGTGGGCAGGTTCAGTTTGTGGGCTTCGTGCATCACATCCAGCCACTCCTGTGCGCCGCATTTGCCCTTGCTGATGAGGCGGCGTACGCGGTCTACCAGTATTTCGGCACCGGCACCGGGCAGGCTATCCATGCCGGCTGCTTTCAGCGCCGCCAGCACCTCGGCGTGGGTACTTTTTACCAGCTTGGTAATGTGGGCTACTTCCGGGGGGCCCAGGGCATGCAGGCGGATGTCGGGAAACTCGGCCTTGATGGCTTTGAACGTATCGACATAAAACTGCAGGCCCAACTCGGGGTGGTGGCCGCCTTGCAGCAGCAGCTGATCGCCACCCCAGCGAATCGTTTCGCGGATCTTTTTCCGATACGTTTCCATATCGGTGATGTAGGCCTCGGCATGGCCGGGTATGCGGTAAAAATTGCAAAACTTGCAGTTGGCAATGCACACATTCGTGGTGTTCACGTTGCGGTCTATTTGCCAGGTCACCTTGCCGTGGGGTACCCGCTGGCGCCGCATGGTATCGGCCACCAGCATCAGCTCGGCCAGGGGCGCCTGCTCAAACAGCTGCATGCCTTCTTCGATGCTCAAAAACTCGCCACGCAGGGCTTTGTCGTATAAGGTGGTAAAATCTGCCATGGTATTTCTTTGGTGCAAAACCAACGGGGCTAACCGAGGCCGGTCGCCGCTGGCGCACAAAGGTAACCGGTGGGCTGCCAGATTGTTTCAATTGTACAAAGGCCAACCATAAAGCATCGTTAAGGGTTAATTTGCTGTCAAGCTGACTGAAGATGATGAACCGATGCCTGCCTGCCCTGCTGCTGCTGGCCTGCCTGTGTAGTACCGGCCGGGCGCAGGAAATGTTTGTACAGCCCCCTGCCCGCCTGATCACCCGCTTTCCGTTTGAGCAATTGGTGGGCGGGGTCGTCGTCATCAAGGCGCACCTGCAGGGCCGGCCCGCGGCCGACTCACTGCGGTTTATTTTCGACACCGGCAGTGGCGGCATCTCGCTGGACAGCACCACCGTAGCCCGCCTGGGGCTGCGCCCTGAGCCCAGCAACCGCACCATTCGGGGCATTGCCGGTATCAAAACGGTGGATTTTGTAAACCACCAAACCCTGCACATACCGGGCCTCAGTATCGACAGCCTCAACTTTCACATCAATGACTACGAGCTGCTGACCGGCGTGTATGGCGTAAAAATAGACGGCATCATGGGCTTTAGTGTACTGCGGCGCTATGTGGTCGCCATCGATTACGACCAGCGCCAGATCAGCTTTTACCAGCCAGGCGAGTACCGCTATCCCAAGGGCGGCTACCTGCTGCGCCCCGCCATAGCCGGCCTGCCTATGCAATACGCCGAGCTGGCCGATAGCCGCAGCATGCTCACCCGCTTTTACCTGGATACTGGTGCCGGCCTCAACCTGCTGCTGTCAAACGAGTTTGCGGCCGATAGCGCCCTGCTATCGCCCCGGCGGCGGCGCTACCCTACCGTGGCCGAAGGGCTGGGCGGCAAGCGATTCATGGATATTTCGCTCATCAAAAGCATCCGGCTGGGCAGCTACAAGTTTCGCAACGTGCCGGTGTACCTGTTTGATGACACTTACAATGTGACCTCGTACCCGCAACTGGGCGGACTGATTGGCAACGATCT
>CANHEC010000173.1 GCA_947459455.1 Chitinophagaceae bacterium | reverse complement strand
GTACCTGCGCTGGATGGTGCGACAGGATAATGCCGGCGTAGATTTTGGCCTATGGACGAACATTCGGCCCAGCCAGCTGGTATGCCCGCTGGATGTGCACGTGGCCCGCGTGGCCAAACGCTTTAGCTTGCTACAGCGCCGCTATACCGACTGGGAGGCTGCGCTGGAGCTGACCAGCTACCTGCGCAAGCTGGACGCCAGCGATCCGGTGAAGTACGACTTTGCGCTGTTCGGACTGGGCGTGATTGAAAAATACGCGTAGCATGAAAAACTGGCGACAGTGGCCCTGGAAAAAATGGTTGTGCTGGTGCGGGCTGTACCTGCTAATATGTTTGGGATTTCAAGCACTGATACGACTAACAGATGATGAGCCGCAGGGTAACATTTGGCTGCCTGCCATGTGGAGGGCACTGTTGTTCACGATCCTGTTTGAATGGCTGACCACACCAAAAAGAAAACCCGCAGCTGAACAGTACACAATACCCGGAGGCACACAAAAGCAAGACACCTCCAACCCAACGAACTGAAGATGGAACAACTACATGAGATAGACCAGCTGCTGCAACAAAAAGAGGAGGCTGTGGTAGCAGCACCAGCCTGGTATACCCAGCTGAAGCAGGCGGTAAGCCACCTGATAGACAAGGACTTTGATGCCCTGCTGCAGCTGTTGTACCGCGTAGATGTATCGGAAGAAAAGCTGCGGCGCCTGCTACAGGATTTTCCGGCAGCCGATGCGGCCGGCATTATTACCAACCTGCTGCTGGAGCGCCAACTGCAAAAAATAAAATCCCGCCGCGAACATGCGCAAGGGGATCAAAACATTCCGGAAGATGAACGCTGGTAGCTAAATATCTCTTGACAGCAAACAACTGACTGCGGCACTTCCTTTCCACTAATTCAACAATCACCAATCAACCAATCAACAATATCGCCCCTTACTTCCCAAACATCAGTTCCTTCACTTTGTCCTTGTCTTCTTTTTCTTTTTTCAAATCCCACATGGTGCCAAATACGCGGTCCCAAATGGTGGTGCTTACGCCAAAACCACGGTGCTCATCTTTGTAATGGTGCAGGTGGTGATTGCGCCAGAGGGCTTTCATCCACGGAAAGGGCGGATTCCAGGCATGAATGGCGTAGTGGGTGCTGCCGTACAGCAGGTAGCCCAGCAAAAAGCCGGGGAAGAACATAAAGGCGACGGGCCCCATAGCTAGATATTGCAGGCCAAAAATGCTCGACGATAAAATAAGGCTGGGTACCGGCGGCATAAACAGGCGCTGCTTATCGCGGGGGTAGTGGTGGTGATTGCCATGCAAAATGTAGGCAATCTTTTTGCCGGTGTCGCTCTTAGGCGTCATGTGAAAGAGGAAGCGATGCGCCAGGTATTCAAACAGCGTCCAGCTGAAAATACCAATGGCCCAAATGGCCCACACTTTTTGGGTACTGAAATCAAACGCGGTGCTGGCGTGGTACAGCAGCCAGCTCATAATTGGAATGTACATGCCCCAAATCACCAAAGGATGCGCCTTGGTCAGCGCTTCCAGCACCGGATTTTCGAACAGGCGGGCTTGTCCTTTATTGTGAATCTTCTCGAATTGCATGCTGCAAATTTACGCCATCCGCTGGTAGCCTGTGCCTATCAGGCCGCTCTTCAGGGTGCTAACAATTTCGTTAAACTCAGCAGCCGATAGTGTTTGAGCAGCGCCAGCAGCTGGGGCCACTGCTTCCACAGAGGGTCGGGGCGCTGCGGGCCGGCACCCACATGGGTCAGCAGCAGGTAGCCATTGAGGCCGTCGGGCTTTGCCGCCTTGCTACTAATGGACTGCAAAATGGCCTGACTGCTACGGTAGTTGGCATCGGCTGTGGTAGTGTAGTCGGCGGCGCTGAGGGTGCCCGGCGTGTGACAAATGAGCTGCACGCCCAGTTCGGCACACCAGTCGGCTATTTGCTGGTTGTACCATTCGTAGGGTGGCAAAAACCAGGGGGCTGATTGCGGGCTGATGCCAAAGGGTGCCAGCGCCCGGTAGTTGTCCAGCAGGTCGGCCTGAAACTGTGCTTTAGTTACCAGGGCGCTGTCGCGGTTTTTCCAATCGGCGTACAGTAAATGCGCATGGCTATGCGGGCCTACATAGTGCCCATCGGCCACGGCCTGCCGCACCAGCGCCGGATACTGCCGCACAAAATGCCCGGTAAAAAAGAAGGCGGCTTTCACCTGTGCCTGTTTCAGCGTTTGCAAAATGAATGGCATGCCCTCGGCATATTCATGACCGGTAAATACCAGCGTCAGCGCTTTGTTCGTGCTATCTCCCCGAATAATGGCGCCGTGTTGTTTTGTTTGATTTGATAAACCAGTTCGACTGTCAACCTGCTCAAAAGCCCTCCCTTTAGGAAGCCTGCCTGCGGGCATGCCAGGGGTTTGGGTGGGTTTGTTTTCCAGCGCCGACAACAAGTAAATCAAACTCGCTGTGCCATCCATGGTGGGCTCGTTGGTGCTGTAGTCGCCGTAGTCGTCGTGGTACACAGCCAGGTCGCTTTGCCATTCGGCATATTCGTCGGACTGGTACATCGTCAGGCCAATGAGCCCTTTGAAAATGGAGGTGTACACCGGCCCATCAATGAGGCCACCATCAATGGGATAGTTTTTGAGGTGGGTAAAAGCCGAATGTGGATCTACCGGCGTATCGCCCCAGGCGGGCAAGCCATACACCATGCTGGTGCCCCAGGGGTTGGTGCCAAACAACCAGTCGATATTGGCTTGCTCCAGTTCTTCATACTGTATGCTGCCGCTCAGCTGGCGATACCACAGGCACTGTGTGGCAAAACTGGTGGTAAGGTTATTGCTGCACCAAATGAACGGCACGCCGCGGTAGAAGGCATTGTGTTTGGCCTTGGCCCAAACTTTTTCGATGCCCCGGCGGTAGAAGCCGATGAGGGAGTCTCTCATTTGTTTTTCCGATACCTTTTTCGCTAGTTCACGTATCCCCACATTGATGAAAGGGTACCACTGGTAATGGGTGGCGGTATCGGCACCTAACCACGGCGTTATTTTTTCTGCGCCGGCGTATTGCATGGCCTCCTTCAATGATTCATTTCTTGGGATACCATCGTACGTGTGAAGCAATGCAGCTTTCATCAGCAGTGCATCGTCGGCCCAGTTTGATTCAGCGTAGTAATAGGGAGCCCGATTAGGCGCCGTGTTTGTAAAACCAATCTTCTTCAGCGCATAGTCTTGCGCAGTAAAGGCTTTGTTGTAAAGATTGGACACGTAGGACGGTGTAGTGAATGTAGACAGCACTTTGGACCCCAATGCGAAAGCACTGCTAAACTTCGCCGCTATCGAAGTCGTTCCCTCTGTTTTATTTTGGTACTTGCCCAGTCCTTGTGGCTCGCCGGTGAGGAAGTACAAGGGCCGCTGATAGCCGCGGCCATACTGCGAATCCTGCGCCGGCATTCGCATGCTGATATGGTCGCGGTCATCGGCCAGTTGGGCAAACATCACATCGGGCCTGGGGTGCATTTTCAGCAGCCAGTCGAGGCCCCAGCGGGCTTCGTCCAGCACATCGGGGGTGCCGTTTTGGCCATCCAGTCCGTTGGCTTGTTTGCTGTCGGCAAAGGCATACGGGTGATCACGCCAGGCCATGAGCAGGTGATACACAGCATTGGCAGTAGTGGTGGTATACTGCAGGTAATCGCTGGCATCGTGCCAGCCGCCCACGGCATCAAAGTAGGTGCCATCGGGTATGCCGGCTTTTTCGCCATAAATGCTATAGCCATCGTGGGTGTGGCAGCTGTCGTTAAGAAAGGGATTGAAGCCACAGCGCTGCTGCCGCATGTAGCGCAGGCAAAAATCGGCGCTGCCTTTGTACACATCATTACCAATGCGGATGATGCCGCTGCGGATACTATCGTTGACGATGAGCTGGTAAATGCCCGGTCGGGTAATGCTGCTGATGGCAATGCGGTAGCTGTGTACAAAGGGGCCGTAGGCGCCAAAGTCTTTTTCGGTGGCGCTGGCTTTTTGCAGCATGGTTTTGCCCGTGGCGGCATCCAGCAATTTGTAATGCTGCAGCCGAAAGGCGGGTTGCTTACTGCCCAGCACCAGCACCTTGGGGCTGCTGCAGGTGTAGCCCAGCTGATTGTACCGAATGACGGTTTGGGTGCTGCCAGCCAGGTGGCCCAGGCAAAGCAGCAGCGTGGCAAGCCAAGTTTTCATACCCGAAATGTAAGCCGCCACGTTGGTTCGGCAGCGCTACAGCCGCGGGCCCTACATTTGCCGGGCCCTGCACCGCGGCCCATGGGCTGCGTGACACGCAGGGGCAGCCACGGCCCCCGGGGCCAGGGCCGAAGCGCAGCGCAGCCCGTAGTGGCACGTACTACCGCCGGGTGCTGCACTGCTGCCGACAGCCCCCAAAAAACGATTGATAAACACCCACCAAACCAATGCCATGAAACTGGTAAGCTATCTGTACCACGAGCACGAACAACTGGCCATTTACCATGAGGGCCGGCTGTACAATATGGATAAAATTCACCCCGACCTGCCCAATACCATGGGCATGTTTTTGAACTATTGGGATGAAATGATAGGCCTGGCCCTGCGGGGGCAGCAGGCCATAGTGGAAGGCACGATATCGGAGGCGAAGGGCCTGCTGCTGGATGAAGACCTGCAGCTGCTATCGCCGGTGCCGTTTCCTACCAGCTGCCGCGATGGATACGCCTTCAGGCAGCACGTGGCCGCCGCCCGGCGCAACCGCGGCGTGCCCATGATACCAGAGTTTGACCAGTACCCCATTTTCTACTTTACCAACCACAACAGCATACAGGGCCCGGGGCTCATCCACTGCATGCCCGATCATTTTGAGCAGCTCGATTTTGAGCTGGAAGTAGCGGTGGTGATCAACCGCCATGGGCGCAACATACCGGCCGAACAGGCCGACCAATACATAGCCGGCCTGATGATAATGAACGACATGAGTGCCCGCCGCCTGCAAATGGAGGAAATGCTGCTGAACCTGGGCCCCGCCAAAGGCAAAGACTTTAGCACTGTGCTGGGCCCCTGGCTGGTGACGCTGGACGAACTGGCCCCCTACGAAATACCGGCCAAAGAAAACCACGTGGGCAAAAGCTGGAACCTGACCATGAAATGCCGCGTAAACGGCGTGCCCGTGAGCGAAGGCAATGTGGGCGATATGGACTGGACCTTTGCCGAAATAATAGAACGCTGCAGCTACGGTGTGACGCTGCACCCCGGCGATGTGATTGGGAGCGGCACGGTAGGCACCGGCTGCTTTTTGGAGCTGAACGGTACCGGCAAACTAAACAACCCCGACTACACGCCCCAATGGCTGCAACCCGGCGACGTGGTAGAGATGCAAATAGACGGCCTGGGTACGCTGACGAACGAAATAGTAGCGGAAGACAGCAGCTGGAGCATTCTGGCGCAGAAGAAGGGATAGTTGGGGAAGAAGAGATGGCAGATGGCGGATGGCAGATGGCGGTTGAGTTACGATCGCTTTCAGGTGTCACGCTGCCTGGAACCCTCTCTCTGTACGGTGAGGGTATTTAGCAGTTGTCGGTTGTCCGTTGTCGGTTGTCGGTTGTCGGGAGGGAAAGGATGGCAGATGGCAGATGGCGGTTGAGTTACGTTCGCTTTCAGGTGTCACGCTGCCCCGAACCCTCTCTCTGTACGGTGAGGGTATTTAGCAGTTGTCGGTTGTC
>CANHEC010000172.1 GCA_947459455.1 Chitinophagaceae bacterium | reverse complement strand
TGCATCCACTTCGGCAAACTCCTGATCGGTCAATCCGCTGTAGGCTTTTGCAAAACTCACCAGCTGGTCGCCGTGGCGCACGGCAAACGTGTAATCGGTGTACAGATTGCTGCGGCGGCCATGCCCTTTTTGCGCATAAATCATCACGGCGTCTATGGTCAGCGGGTCTATTTTCCATTTCCACCAGTCGCCCACTTTGCGGCCGGTTTGGTACACACTGCTTTGGCGTTTCAGCATCAGGCCTTCGCTGCTGTGTTCGCGGCTGCGGCTGCGCCGCTCGGTCAGCTGCGGCCAGTGGCTAAATGCCAGCAGCGGCGACAGGCCCAGGCCCGGCAACGGATGTGCCGCCAACAGTTGCTCCAGCAAGGTGCGCCGCTGCTGCAGGGCTGTTGGGCGCAGGTCCTGCCCCTGCCACTCCAGCAGGTCGTAGGCTACAAAGCCCACCGGTGCGGCCGCCAGTTGTTTTTTCGATACCGACTTGCGGGTGATGCGTGTTTGCAACTGTGCAAAAGGCGCCAGCTGCTGCACCAGTGCGGTACCGCTGGTCGGGGTGGTGCCGGCTTGAAGGGCAACTATTTCACCATCCAGCACCACGCCATTGGGCAGGGCCGCAGCCCATGCCAGCATCTCCGGAAACTTATCGGTCATCAGCTCTTCGCCGCGGCTCCAAATAAACAGTTCATCGTGCCGCTTGATCAGTTGTCCGCGAATGCCATCCCATTTCCATTCGGCCTGCCACTCGGCGGGGCTGCCCAGTGTTGCCACCTCATCGGCCAATTGGTAGGCCAGGTAAAAAGGGTAGGGCTTAGAGGCATCCTGCTGGTCATTTTGCTGCAGCACCAGCTGCTCAAAGCTGATGCGGGCCGGGTCCCAGTTGCCGCTGATGCGGTGGGCCAGCACCTGCGCATCTATGCCGGTGGTTTTTTCCAGTGCTTTCACCATCATTTGCTGGCTCACGCCAATGCGAAAACCACCGGTGATCAGCTTGTTGAACACAAAGCATTCATCGAAGTCCATGCTTTGCCAGTGCTGCTGTACAAACTGACGGTGGGTATCGTCGTCGGCTTTTTGCAGCTGGATAAATGCATCGATCAGCTGCGAAAGACTTTCGATGCGGTGGGTGTTTTCTTCGGCGGGCATTTGCGCAGCCGGGGCTACCAGCAGGGCAATTGTTTCGGCCAGATCGCCGGCCGTGTGGTAGCATTCTTCAAACAGCCAGGGCGGAAGCTGCTGGTGTTGCAGGCACCACTCCGTCAGCTGGCGGGTGTTTACAAAGCGCCTGGGCCGGCGGCCGCTAAAGATGGCAATGGTCCACACTTTATCGGCATCGGTGGCGCTGCCAAAATAGGCCACCAGTGCCTCCAGCTTTTCGTTGGTTTTGGTGCTGGTGCCTACCTGCTTCACCAGTTGGGCAAAGTTCTTCATGGCGTGCCCTCCGTATTGTCGGTGGTGCTGGCGGGTTCGTCCTCTTCATCGCTGCCGTACTGGGTGCTCACGGCCTGGCTCCACAGGCCTTTTTCTTCCCGCAGGTAGCGGCTGAAGGTGTCGGTAAAGCCGTGGGTGCTGTACACGTACTCGGCACCGCAGGCGGCCACGGCCTGCAGCAGCGAGGGCCAGTCGGCGTGGTCGCTTAGCACAAAGCCTTCGTCCACATTGTGGCGGCGCTTGTTGCCACGCACCTGCATCCAGCCGCTGCAGCTGGCATCGCGGTATTTGCCCATGCGCTTTAGCCAGGGGCTGCCGGCGGCCGAGGGCGGCGCTATTACGATGCTGCCCTGCAACTGCTGGCGGGTGGTGGCGGCTGTAATGCGCTGCCAGGCAGGCAATACAAAACCATCGCCGGCCAGGGCTTCGTTGGCATTGGCAATGGCCCCATGCACCCACAGCGGGGCGCCCAGCGTGGCCAGTGCCTGCATAATGCGTTGAGCCTTGCCCAGCGAGTAGGCGTAAAACACCGAGGTAAAGCCCTGCGCCTGATTGGCCAGCACCCACTGCTGCATGCGCTTGTAAATGAGGTGCTGCGGCTGCCATTGGTAAATGGGCAGGCCAAAGGTGCACTCGGTGACCATGTGGCTGCAGCGCACCGGCTGCCAGGCCGTGCTCATGCCATCGTCTTCCAGTTTGTAGTCGCCGGTAATGAGCCATGTTTCAGTAGCGCCGCTCACCTGCACCATGCTACTACCGGCTATGTGCCCGGCGGGGTGTAGCTGCACGGTCACACTGCCCATGCGCAGGGGCTGCTGCCAGTCCACAGTTTGCAGCGAAATGTGGCCAAGGCGCTGCTGCAGCATGCCGCGGCTTTGGTGGTGGCTCAGGTAGTGGGCGCTGCCCCAGCGGGCATGGTCGCTGTGGGCATGGGTAATAATGGCCCGCTGCACCGGCCGCCATGGATCGATGTAGAAATCGCCCTCGGGGCAGTAAAGGCCTTTATCGGTAAAATGAATGAGGGGCATGCCAATGGGAAGGCTGGTAACAATGAATGCTCAGGTAAACACGCACCGGGCCGATTGGTTGGGTAGGGGCCGGGCCTTTGTCAGCTCAGCCATTTTTCGAAGCACACGCTATTATCGATGCCAATGTATTGGCCATAGTTGGCGGTGATGCGATAGCCATTTTTGGGATACAGGTGCAGGGCTTCTACCTGCTTTTTGCCGGTTTCCAGCACGCAGCGCTGGTAGCCCAGTGCCAGCGCCCATTGCTCCAGCTGCTGCAGCAGGGCCGAAGCAATGCCCTGGCCGCGAAACCCGGGCACCACCCACATGCGCTTCACCTCTACCGATTCGCTGTCGAAGGGCTTGATGGCGCCGCAGGCCACTGCCTCAGGCTGCGCCGGCAGGTAGGCCAGCAGCACATGCTGCAGGTGGGCAATGCCATTGAACTGAGCATAGAAGGTGTGTTCGTCGCCATCGCGGAGGGCAAGGTCGGCATCCAGCTGGCGCACCAGCGCTACAAAGTGCGGGTGGCTGGCATCGGTTTGTATAATCTGCAGTGGCATGGGCGGTATCAAAAAGGAAGCTTCCACAAATTAAGGCAGCGGTCCCGAAATCATTACTTTCACTTTTCAAATCGACGATCGCAAAAAGAGACAAGATGAAGCATATCAAAAGCAGCCTGCTGCTACTGCTGGCGGCCCTGGCCCTGGGTGCCTGTAAAAAAGACAAGAACAACGATGGCGGTACCGGCTTTTTGCGGGTGCTGCACGGGGTGCCCGATGCAGGGGCGGTGGAAGTGCGGGTAAATGGCACGCTGGTGGGCACCATCGGCTCCTACGGACTCAGCTTTCCTTACACGGCCTTCAACGCAGGCGATGTGCGCCTGCAGCTGCGCCGCACCGGTGCCGGCACCGACTTTGTAGACGTGAACCTGCAAGTGATCAAAGATGGCTACGCCAGCTTTGTGGTAAGCGATAGTGTGAGCAAGGTACGCTCGGCCTATGTGGGCGAAGACCCGACACCGGTAACCGGCAAGGCCAAAGTAAACTTTTATCACCTGGGCACAGCGGCGCCTGCAGCTTCCTTTACGCTGCCCAATGGTACGGTAGTTTCGGGCAGCCGCACCTTCAACGATCATGTGACCAATGCCACCGCGGTGCGCTACACCCTGCTGGACCCCGGTAGTGTGGTAATGGAAGCACGGATACCCGGTACATCGGGCGTGAATGGCACGTTTGGCACCAGCACCCAAACACTGGCCGCCGGCAAAAGCTACACCTACGTGTTTCGCAATCCCATTCCGCCTTCTAATTCACCCAGCATTACGTTTATCGCCAACTAAACAGGCTTTTCTTCTCATTCAGTCATTCAACCACACACTATGAAGCGTTTTTGCCAAACACTGCTGGCTATGCTGGCAGCGCTGGGTACGGCTTTGCCCGTGGCCCATGCCTGTACCCGCGTAGTATACCAGGGCCCCGGGGGGCGTATCCTTACTGCCCGCTCAATGGACTGGAAAACCGAAATACCCGCCAACCTGTGGGTGCTGCCCCGTGGTATAGAGCGCCAGGGCGAAGCCGGTAGCAATTCGGTGCGCTGGAAGGCCCGGTATGGTAGTGTGGTTACCACCTCGTGGGATATAGCCAGCAGCGATGGGATGAATGAAAAAGGACTGGTAGGCAATATGCTGTGGCTGGTAGAATCGAAGTATCCGGCCTTTGAAAAAGATGGTAGCAAAAAGGGGCTGGCCATCTCGCTGTGGCTGCAGTATGCCCTCGATAATTTTGCCACCGTGGCCGAAGCCGTGGCGGCACTGCGCAAAGAAGAGTTTGTAGTGGTATCGTCGTATATACCCGGTACCGAAATTTTTGCCACCGTACACCTGTCGCTATCGGATGCCAGTGGCGACAATGCCATTTTTGAGTACCTGGATGGCAAGCTGGTCATACATCACGGCCGTGAGTATGTGACCATGACCAACTCGCCCAGCTTTGATGAGCAGTTGGCCATCAATACCTATTGGAAAGGGATACCCGGCACCATACAGCTGCCGGGTACCAACCGGGCCGCCGACCGCTTTGTGCGGGCCAGCTATTACATTCAGGCTATTCCTAAAACCGAGGACCCGCGGGCCTCGCTGGCCAGTGTGTTCAGCGTTATTCGCAATTGCTCGGTACCGCTGGGTATTTCATCGCCCACCGAGCCCAATATTTCCTCTACCCGCTGGCGCACCGTAGCCGACCATCAAAACCTGGTGTACTACTTTGATAATGTGCTAAACCCGAACGTGGTATGGGTAGACCTGAAAAAGATGGACCTGAAAGAAGGGGCGCCGGTACGCAAGCTGAGCCTGGCCAACCACGAAAACTATGCCGGCGAATCGTCGATGAATTTTGTGGTGGCAAAGCCATTTAAGTTTCAGGGACTATAGCCCCTACAAGAAGGGCGATACCAGATCGGAGAGGGTGAGATGGTACCCGAACAAGAACAGTGCGGCCAGTAAGCCAAGTGCAAGGGCCACAATCATTTTTCCGTGAAAGCGACTGGCAGGGCTGAACACGTGTACCTGTTGCCCATTGGGCAGGGTGCGGCTGCTATGCCAAAGTATCATGCCAAGGATGAGGGCAATGGCACCGCTGAGCACCGCAAAAATGTAGCCCAGCAAAATGAGGTAAGTGCCGTTTTGGTATTGCGATAGCGCCTCGAGGCGGCTATTGGCAGTCGCCTCTTCCTGCTGGGGCGATATACTGATGCCCCGCTCGGCCAGCAGCTGTTTGGCCAATACATAATCGAGGTGTCCCCATTCATCGGGGGTAGCTACAATGGCTTGCAGTTCTTCGGTGTTGAAGCTAAGTACCGGATAATCGGGCGGCAGCTGCTGTATGAGCTGCGCATAATACTGCTGCAGCGCCTGGTGGCCGGCCTTGAACTGATCTGCCGGTAGCAGCACCCGTATTTCGCGGTACAGCGGGGTGCGGGCAAAGCTGGGGTCGAAATAGTTTTGGCTGTCTTCAATGCTTACCTGCAGCCCGGCCGCAGCCAGTAGCTGGGCTACCTCGGTAGCAGCTTCTTCGTGCTGAAAGCGCATGAAAGTGACAGGGGCCATGGAGGTGGGCGTTTGCTGCAAAAATGTGGCAAAATAGCATACTGGCCGCTGCTGGCTTGGGTGGGGAGAGTTGCTCCGCTTGGGTCTGCTTTTTTGATGAGGCGGTATAGTGGGAGGGAGGTGTAGATTGGGGGGAGAACATATATTTGGTACATAACTGGCGGCGGCGTTGCCTGGG
>CANHEC010000171.1 GCA_947459455.1 Chitinophagaceae bacterium | reverse complement strand
AGCAGGCCATGCTTCACCGCATTTTCGGCATACGGCTGCAGCAGCATGGGCGGCAGTTGTATGGCATCGGTATCCACTTCTTCGTCTATATCCATGCTAAACCGATACTGCTCGCCAAAGCGTTTTCCTTCTATCTCCAGGTACAGCCTGGTCAGTTCCAGTTCTTCGGTCAGGCTCACGGTGTCGCGGCGGGCATTTTCCAGCAGCATGCGCAGCAAGCGGCTGAAGCGCAGCAGGTAGTCGCTGGCATTTTTATACTGGCCGGCATGTATCTGGTACCGAATGCTATTCAGACTATTGAAAATAAAATGTGGATTCATTTGGCTGCGCAGGGCTTGCATTTCCAGCTGGGTTATTTGCTGGTTGTACTCCAGCCGAAGTTGTTTTTCTTTCTGTGCTTCCAGCTCGGCGGTGCGTTCTGCTATGGTGTTTTCCAGCCGGGTGTTCATGCTGGTCATCAGGTCGCGGTTCACTTCCAGCTGGTGGATGTAAGATTGGTAGTTGGTTCGCTTCTCTTTTTCTACCAAAAACATTTGGTAGCCCAATGCCAGGCCAAACAAAATAGCTTCGGCCAGGATGCCCGTTTGCACATACCATACCGGCGAAAAAAGACCAAGCGGACCATCCGGGTGATCTTGCCGCAAAAAGCCCAGCAACGAGAAAAACATGAAGGCCACGGTGCCGGCGATGTAAAATCTTTTGCCGGGTGCTTTCACCTTTCGCACAATGGCCACCAGTAGTATGATGGATAGTAAATAAGCCGCAAGCCTGGCCGCAACGTATAATGAAATGCTTACCGCCAATTGCTGGGTGGCCAGCAAATAAGCGCCCACTCCAACCGCATAGGCAAAAAAGAGGATAGTCATCCACTTGCCAAACTGGTACAACTGCGGATACCGCTTCAAATCGAGCAGGTGAATGACAAACATGCTGTAGGCGGCAATGAAGAAAAACTGAAGGCTTTCGCTGAATACGACGCGGTAGCGGCCTGCATATTGCGACATCATGCCCAGGTAAGAGTATTGGTCGCCCTTTAAGGCTACAAACAAAAAACCGCCGAGCAGAAACAAGACATAATAGCGGTAGCTGCTGTTTTTGAACCAGATACCAATAAGGCCAACAAAAAGCGCTGCAAAAGCCAGCGCACCCAATACAAAACTGTGATATTGGCTGGTGCCCCATTGGCTGATGAAAGTGCCAGCCAATTTGCGGTGATAGTATCCGATATTATAGAAGGCGTACCCAAATTTTTGCTGGCGTTTACCGGCGTACTCCACACGGCCAATTATAGTAAGCGTGTCGCCGGCTGGCACTGCAAAGCTGTTGTAATTGCAATCGTGCAAAAACTGTAGTTGCCGGGCGGCTGCCAGTTCGCCGGAGACGAGCGGCAGTGTGTCGGTGCCCTTCACGATGTACAGCCTACAGTATAGCGCACCATTGTTATTGAATCCGATGCGCTGTTCTATACTATCGGAGTTGGTAACCTGGCATTGAAACCAATGCGCCGGTTGTTGGTCAAGGAGCGATTGTGCTGCCGGGTAGTGCAGCCATGTTGCGTCTTTGCCGGGAACTGTGGTGTGGCCACGGTCGGCTGCAAAGCGCATGCCGGCCAATTGGGTAGCCGATACTTTTTGCACGATGCCCGATACCTCCAGGGGCTGCGCATAACTGCATGCAGCCATGGTTATCAAAAACTGGAGGCTTAGGTACAAATACTTCATTCCATCGGAAAAATAGGATGAAACATGGTTATCAAGCGGATCATTGAAGATTTGGCAGGCCCTATTGAGCATTTGGCTTTTCAAAGACTCTATAATCAAATACTGAGTAAGTCGACTGTTTTACTCAGTGGGATGCTGTCAAATACTGAATGACGGTTGCGATGGCTGTCATGCTGGAATAGGTTTGGGCCTCCTGTACTACTGTAACGATGTACGGACCAAACCAATTCCTATGAAAAAATGCTTTTTGCTTGCCTCCATCTGCTTTTTGACATCTGCTGCGGCCATTGCACAGTCGGGCAGCGGTCAGCGTATAAAAGAGAACGCTAAATGGAAGACCGAGAACAAGGTAAATGAGAAAGTAGACCGCGCCATTGATGATGTGCTGGACGGAAAGTTGTTTAAGAAGAAAAACAAGGCGAAGCCGGATTCTGCATCGGTACCGGTTGCTCCCAATCAGGCTGCCAGTGAAGAGCTGCTTAATAGCGGCCGGCAGCAGGAAGGTAGTCCGCTAAAAGCCTACTCGAAGTTCGACTTTATACCCGGCGAAAAAGTGTTGTATTACGATGATTTTGAACGAGTGGCTGTCGGTGATTTTCCTGCAGAATACAATACTGATGCCAGTGGCGAAGTGATGACGGTGGCAGGCAAGCCGGGTAAATGGCTGGGGCTGAATGCCAATGGTAGTTTTCTGCCGGAGCCTTTGGGAGCATTGCCCGAAAACTTTACCCTCGAAATGAATGTGGGTATACTGGGCGACCCCAGTAACAACATGAGCGGCCTTGGTTTCAACTTCAATACCGAAAAGGAGAATCTGCTGAAATACAGGTTTGTGTCCGGCTCATTTGTAATGCTGCACCCCGGTGGCAGTAGTGCTTATATGAGTGTAAGCCAAACCGAAGGAGATGACCTGACCAATGATTTCAAAATGCCGCAGTGGAGCGTGGAAGGGGAGCGTTTTGCCAGGATTTCGATGTGGCGACAAAAGGGCAGGCTAAGGGTGTATGTAAACGAGAGTAAGCTCATGGATATCCCGAGATTTTTCAATTCAACCAAGCCTTACCAGCTTTCATTTTTTCGGGATTTTTTCAACGACTGCAACCTGCTGATAACCGATATACGCTTTGCCGCTGCGCTGCCCGATACCCGCAGCAAGCTCCTGACCGAGGGTCGTTTTAGCACCACCGGTATCCTGTTCGATTTTCAGAAAAGCAGGATCCGCCCCGAAAGCTATCAGGTGCTGAAGAATATTGCCGCCACGCTACAGTAAAATCCAACCGTTCGGGTAAGCATCGTGGGCCATACCAGCAATGATGGCGATGCTGCTGCTAACCTGCTGCTGAGCAAGCAGCGGGCAGCCGCCGTAAAGCAGGCCCTGGTGACCGAGTTTGGTATAGCCGCCGACCGGCTGCAAACTGATGGAAAGGGTGGAGCAGAGCCCGCCGATAAAACAGGCACTGCAGCTGGAAAAGCCAATAATAGAAGAGTAGAATTCATCAAACTATAGCGTATGAAAAAAATTGGATTAATACTGTTAGCTAATTATTGGATGTGTCTGGCCATTGCGCAAAATGTGGGTATTGGCATTGCCAACCCCGCCGACAATTTCCATCTTCACGTTGGCTCCAATGCAAGTGCTAGCATAAGTTTTACCAATGCTTCGGTTGGCACAATTCCAGACAATGGAATGCGGATAGGTATGCTTTATGAAGGTGCTAACCTAAGCAACCGCTATGGATTTATCAACCTCCGTGCTGATATGCCATTTAATATTTTCCAGGGTACACAGCGCCGCTTTACCATTGGCAGCACAGGCAATGTTGGCATAGGAATGGCCCCATACAATTTTGCTGCCCTCAATGTAAATGGCTATGGCTACTTTTTTGCCAAGCCAAGTGAAGGCGCCTTTGTAGCTGCTTCGGATACCAATACCACTGCCACCCTCAACGGATCGGGCTTTGGCGCTTCAAAGCGTTTGAGCACTGGCCTCAACTTTATAAACCTGCTCATGCGGGGCGATAAGCCACAGGCTTACATTGAAGCCAACTTTAAAAATGGCACAGCCAACCAGGGCGTCAGTACAGTTGTGTTCGACTCACTGGGCAGGGTGGGCATTGGCGGTTACATTTTGGATAGTGCGCTGCACAATCGCCTTCACCTTTTTGGGAGCCAAACCATACAAAGCGGTAGCCTTAGGTTTTATGGTCCAGACGAAAACTATGACCGCGCTGATCAACAAATTACCTTTTCCTATAACCGCTTTGGTAATGAGACTCCTGGCAACGCATTTGTGCCTATTTCCAACTATTTCATCAGGCACAACAACCGGCAAACTTCCGGGGGCATTTTTTTTACTCCTGACCCTGAGTACAAACGGGGCACTTTTGCCATAGGCCGTTTTCAAGATGTATTCAATCCAAGTCCTTTTTACATTGAAAGGGATCAGATAGCCATTTCAATGTCGCCAGCAAATAAAATTGGCGTTGGCCGCTATCCTGCCACCAACGATGCGATTCACAAAATTTTTGTAGACGGTAATACTCGCTTTACAGCCAGCCGTATTACCCTCGACCGTCCTTCAGATGACGACATAACTACAGCTTCGCTTGAGTTTAGGAGCAATGGCACCTACCGCGGTGCTCTCGGCTGGGATCAGTCTGCCGGGCGCTTTTTCTTTTTTGATGGAGAAGGCAATGTCAACGCCCTATTTATCAATAACGGCCGCGTAGGTATTCAAAGAGATGCCACAACCAATACATTGGAAGTAAGTGGCAATGCCAGCAAAAGCAGTGCCGGCGACTGGATTGCCAATAGCGATGAGCGGCTGAAAAAGCATATTGCTCCGCTGCAGAACCCGCTGGAAAAACTCCTTCGGCTGCAAGGTGTAACTTACGAGTGGAACGATAAGCAAACCGGCACCGACAGGCCCGCCGGTACCCACATGGGCTTTACGGCACAAAACATACAGCAGGTTTTTCCCGAATTGGTCAGCACCGATGCCCAGGGCTTTTTGCAAACAGCGTATGGTACTTACGATGCGCTGTATGTGGAGGCTATAAAAGCATTGGTAAAAAAAGTAGAGGCCCTGGAAGCTAGATTGAAAATACTGGAAAATAAATAGGACAAATAGCCTAATGCCAACTATCCTGTTTGCAGGGCATTTAATAGAAAAACTAAAAATACAAAGGTATGCAAATGTTTACCCGCTCTTTAGGTGTATTACTGTTGATTCTTACTTTTTGTAAGGCTGTAGCCCAGCCAATAGACGACCCTGCATTTAACCCAACCGATGCAGGACTTAAGGGTATTTGTTTTACTGAACAAAGCAGCACCACTGCCATTTATCGAAACCCGGCCGATGGCAGCCTGTTGGTGGCCGGCCTTTTTACACGCTATAATGGAGCGGTGGCCAACCGCCTTATCCGCTTAACCTCTACCGGTCAGCCCGATGCGGGTTTTAGCAGTGGCACTGGTGTGCTGGGCGGCTTTACCAGCGAAACAGATATGCCTTTTGGTAACACCGTTACTAAAATTATTCCGGTAGCCGATGGCAAGTTTTTGCTGGTGGGTAATTTTAGAACCTATCAAGGCATCACCCGTGGCGGCATTGTGCGCATACTTGCTAATGGTAGTTATGATGCCAGCTTTAACAATGGTGGCGTTGGTGGTGATGGTATTATAAGCGATGCCCTTGTACTACCCAACGGCGATATCATCATTGGCGGCAGCTTTACAACTTTCAATGGTACCGCCGCACCTCGCCTGGCACGCCTTTCGCCCGATGGTGCCTTGCTTAGCAGTTTCAACCCCGGTAATGGTCCCAATTCCGCTGTTTTTACTCTTGATACGCTGAGCACAGGTGCACTTGTTATTGGCGGAAGTTTTACCACTTACAATGGTAGTGCCATGCGCCGCATTGGCATCATTAACCGCCAAACCGGCGAAGCCAATGGCACCCTTTCTGCCATATCAATAGCCCCAAGTGCGGCTATTGCACGCATAAAAGTACTGCCTAATGATGACATCATTTGTGCTGGCAATTT
>CANHEC010000170.1 GCA_947459455.1 Chitinophagaceae bacterium | reverse complement strand
AACAAGAGCTCAAAAAATTACTATTACAACCCTTAGTGGTTCTAAAATTGATGTCAATATTGTTTCTGACTCCTTAAAACAAAAGCTTTTAAATGATTTAGGCGGAAAACAGGATAACACATTACGCAAGCAGTGGACGTCTCGAACCTTTCGCCTTACAGACAATCGATTGCTTATTGAATTTTACGACAGACAAGCAGCAGTCATAGAAAGCAGGGAAGACTTTGATACGTTGAAGGAAATCCGATTTGCTAAAAATTATATTGACTTTCTTAAAAAGAATGTGACCTACAAAATTGAAATTTCCTTTCAGAGTGGTCTTGAACTTTCTAAAACAGCCAAACAGATACCTGACCTGAAAAGCGAGATGCCTGAACACTATGACTTTGAAGTTTACGAGATGAACACAGGACAAATCCTCTTTTTAAACAAGTCAGCTAATTTCAAGAGTGCCACGGTATATGAAAACATGAAAGGATTATGTTCAGACAATAACGATATACTTAGCCAGTACTACAAAGGGATGGATGAATGGACGGAGAAACTTGTAAATGGCGACCCATTGTTTGACTATGAAATTGATGGGTATCTGGTTTATCCAAAAGACATTCCTGTTCTAATAAAAAATCACAATTTGTCTCTAATCGAATCTAAGGTATATGTCAATAATTTTTACGGTAACTTATACAAATCACCCAAAGGCTATTATGCCCTGATTGACGAGGTAAATCAGAAAAACGGAGCAGGAAATAAAATGCAAATCCTGACAGTTCGTATTTATGACAATCTTCAAGATGTTCGAGACGCCCAAGCTAAATATGAGAAATTCAAAAATAAGGGGGTTAAATCAGAACACTTTTATCAAAAGCTTTCCGACCAATATGGCAAAAACTTTCCTGCTCATACACAGAAATTAATTGAAGCGTTACCGCCCATCTTGAACTTTGATAAAGAGCAACTGACCTTTGATTCAATTGGGATGGCTATTGTTGACGAAGCGATACGATGGAACCATTCAAATTACAAGTTGTTTGACGAGTGGTATCCAAGCGTTTTCGCTTGTTATGGTCAATGTTACATGACTGAAAAGAAGGATGGGAAATGGGTCGTTAAGAAAGAAAAAGAATACAATGTTTGGACACCACATTTAGTATTGTCAAACAACGAAGACGCATTCGACGTGTACGACTTTTATAAAGACTTGTCAGAATGGCCGCAATCAATCAAAGAGGCTGGCGATTGGGATGGTTGGCGAAAAAATATCAGAAAGCAGATGAAACTCGACAACAGCCGCTAACATGGTATTCATGCAATGGTGGCTGACGTGCATGTTACCAGCTTTAGATTTCCAAATCAGCTTTATATCTTTAACCAGAACTGACGGAACAGGAATGCCACTACTGCGTGAATACCTTTTCCGTTGACTATAATCGAATTTTAAATCCGTCAATTGGCAGACCAACCCGCTACCGCCAAACTGGAAGTATCTAGCTGCAGCCCCTGCTACCTGCAAACATCCAGCTACCGTTTATCTGCACTACCAGGTGCAGCCCTCACTCGGCACCAATGATGAGCAGTGCATACTGCACCTGCACCGATACGGCATCATTGCCGTGGTTAAATACGCGAAACTTACAGCTGCTGGCCGTTACCTCGAAGGGGATAAACTCCAGCTGCGCCCATTGCGAGTTAGTAGCACTGATCATATTACCCACGTATACCTGCGGAGCACTTCCGAAGGTTTCATAAAGAAAAGAGCCGCTGTCCACCGAGCCGCCAGCGGCCAGGCTGCCACTTAGTGTTACAGACGTTCGAACAACTTTTAGCTGCGTACCATTTTGGCTGCGCACAATGCCGTCGTTGCTGTTTACCACCACTTTTCCCGTCGCCGTCAGGCTACCCGTTACTGCTACATTGCTGGTAGTGGTCACACTGCCTTGCACCGTCAGGTTATTGCCAATGGTGAGTGGATTATTTGGATTGAGGATACCGTCGATCCTTGCATCCTGGCGCATCCTCACGGGTCCGCCATCCACATCCAACGCATAAGTAGAAGTGGGAAAGATGCCAATGGCCAGACGGTTGACAAAATAGCCGACGCCGGCATGAATGTCGTACGAAGGCAACACGTTTCCGATACCGGATGCAATGCCGTAGCCCGAAATAATATAACTGCCCGAATAGATCGTTCCCTCTACGTGCAAGCGCCGATCGGGAGTGGTGGTACCGATACCTACATTGCCAAAGGAATCGATTACCATCCGACGGAAACCTTGTGTGTAAAAATCGAGGCCAGCCTGGTTGGTACCTGCAGTGCGGCGGCTGCCAATGCCTACCTTCTTATTGTTGCCAAAAGTGAGTGCACTTTCCAGCACTACCCCATTTACATTGGCCTGGTCTATATTGAGGCCGCTGTCGATAGAAAGTTTTGCAATGGGGGCTGAAGTGCCGATACCTACCCGCTGCGCTCAGGCAGTGCTGCACAGCATACAAAATCCGAGTAAAAAAGTGAGAGTGCTTTTCATGGAAACAAAGTGTTTGGCACAAAGTGATCATTTTCAGCGGCAAATGCAAGCAGCAAAGTTTTACCGGTTATTTAATCCAGCTGTTTTACACTGTTGATGCCAGGCGCAACCCGAGTTGGAGCTGGCGCCAGCATCGGCTGCTTACAAATACGCCGCACCATCATGCATGCCAATCCTGAGGTGCAGCTGGCATACGGTAATGCGGCCCCGGCAGGCACTCGTACTGTTCGTATTCACCTACATTTACAGCCTACCAACTGTGCAACATGCGGACAACCATAATGGCTTTGTTGACCACCCTTACTACGGTCGGCAGCCTGCAGGCACTGGCACAAACCCCGGCCCTTGCCAAAATACATTTCGACAGTGGCGACCTGACCCGTGCAAAAGAAGCCATCGACAAAACAATAGAAGACCCGCGGCACAATACGAAACCAAAAACATGGTACTACCGCGGGCTGATATACGAAAAGCTGGCTGCTAACGCCAGCGCTACCCAGCAGCCATCTACCCTCGGCCTGCTGCAGCAGGCACACGATGCCTACAGAAAGGCACTGACTGTGGACCCCGATGATAAAACAGTGCGACAGGATACCGAGAAGTCGCTCAGCGATCTGCACAACCTTGCCATGAACTTTGGCGTGCAGTGCTACCAGGCCAGCAATAAGCGCCATGCCCTGCAGGCTTTTGTGTTGGCTGCCGCCGTCAAGCCTACCGATCTGTTGGCACTTTCCTTTGCCAGCGAGCTGGCCCTGGACCTTCAGGAATACCCGCAGTACGAACAGCTGGCGGCGCAACTAACAGCGCTGCCCATGGCCGCCTACGAGGCGCACAATGCTACCCGCGAAGCAGCCGTCCACCTGCTGAAGCAGGATGTGTATGGCCGCCTGGCCCTGTACTGGAGCCAGCAGCGAAAAAACGCCGCCAAAGCCATTGAAACCTGCAAAAAAGGACTTGCCGAACTACCCACCGATAATACACTGCACAGAATCCTGATAGATCTATACCTGCAAAACCAGATGCCTGCTGATGCCCTGGCCAGCGCCAAAGCCATGACCCGGCAACGACCAGCCGATGCATCGACATTTTTTAACCTTGGCGTGGTACACGAGAAACTACAACAAACAGATGCCGCTGTGGAGGCCTATCAAAAAGCCTTTCAGCTGGACTCGAATTACATCGATGCACTCTACAACCTGGGCGCACTGTATTACAACCGGGCGGCCGAAATCAGCAAAAGGCTATAGGGCATGAGCACCGAAGAGTACAATAAAAATGTAGCGGCCGAAGAAAAACGGGTGAAAGCAGCTTTTGAGGCGGCCCTGCCCTATTTTGAAATGCTGCAACGGCGCCAGCCCGACAATATTGAGGCACTTAGGCCCCTGTCCGTCATTTACAGCTTTACCGGCCAAATGGACAAGGCTGAAAAAATAAATGCCGCCATCAAACGCTTGCAATAGTTGGCCGGCCCTGTTAGCGCCAGGTCAGTATGCCAAAGGCGATCTGCGCATAATTATCTTTTTCGAACAACACACCCACCTGCCGCCGACCGATTGGCACCAGGTCGGAATACGCGGCGGCATCGGGTAGTGCAGGCTGCTGGTACACCAAGTGGCTCACCGGCCAGGTACGCCCCTCATCGTAGCTCAGGCGTAGCGTCAGCCGATCGCGGCGCAGGGTATCGGCCGCATTGCAAAAGGCCAATACAGCAGGGCGCCGATGGCTGCGCTTACCGCGACGGTCATACAATTCCAGCAGGCTGCCCTGGCACACCGGGTCGGGCAGTGCCTTGTCGAAATAGGTGGTATCCCAGGTTTGGCCACCCGTGCTGCTGATGGCTACAATACGTGCCCGCACATCGCCCCGCTGATTGCGGCTGTTCAGCAGCAGCCGACCATGGCTAAGCACTGCAGCAGTCGCCTCATTGCTGCCGGGTACCGGCAGGCTGGCCGCCAGCTGAAAGGTTTCACCATGATCATCGGTATAAAAGCCGTGGGCGGCATAGTCCTGAAACTGTGGCTGCGGAGGACCGGCCGAATGATTGGCTGCTACGAAGATGCGCCCCTTGTACACCCCGCTTCTAAACTGGGTGGCATGCCCCGGCGTGTTGGCATAGCTGCGCCAATCTTCCGCAAAAGCGTACGCTGCCTTTGCAGCCAGCTGCAAAGGCCGGTGTACCTGGGTGGTGATATTCACTGCGTCGCTCCAGGTGCGGCCCGCATCCACCGATGCTTTATACCATACCTCCCGCCAGCCTTTGCCATTACGCACTTCGTTTTCGTGGTTATTGCCAGTATTGTAAAACAAAAACAGGCGACCACCGGGATAGCGTGGATCCGTGAGATCGACAACGGGCGCAGGATTGCCGGCTTGCAGCTGGTCGTAGTCGACCACGGTCTGCAGCGGGCTCCAGGTTTTACCACCGTCGCTGCTGCGCTTCATCACAATGTTGATGTCGCCAAAATCGGCGCTGCCATGCACCCGGCCTTCGGCAAATGCCAGCAGCTGTCCGTCGGGCCAGGCCAGCACCGCCGGAATGCGATACGACTGATGCCCTTCGGTACCGGCGGTGAATACGGGTACTGTTGGCACCTGGCCCATAGCCGTGGACAGCACCAGCATCCACCAGCCTCCGGTGATCAGCAACTTTTTCATGCGGCATTCTTTTAGCCCGAATAACTAACAGTACAACGCCGCCCAAAAGCGGGGCGCCGCGCTGCCGCTAGGGATGGTAGCGGGCATACAAGCTGCCGTGGCGGGTTTGCAAAAAGTCGTCCAGCGGAATGTCTTCCTGCTTCACAAAACCATGCGAGGGCAGTTTGCCGGCGGCTACCATTTCTACCACTGCGGCTACACTAGCTGCCGTCGTCCAGCTGATGGCCCGCCACTCGCGGCCCTGGATGCTGATGGGATGGTAGGCATTGTAAAACTCTTCGCGGGCCAGGGCCTCGCCCTGCCAGCCTTCTACCACGGCGTACACATACACCACGTCTTCCCGCACCGGCGGCTTGGCATTGGTGAGTATTTGCTCGGTCAGCTGGCGGTCGTCTTTCATCAGCAGCTCGTACAAGAAAAAGCGCATGAGGCGGCAGTGGCCGGGATAGCGAATGGTCTTGTAGTTCAGGGTATCTACTTTGCCCTCGAGTGTTTCGCACATGGTGCCCAGGCCACCACTGGTGGTAAAGGCCTCAAACTCGCGGCCTTCAATGGTGATGGCTTCCAGCCCATCCAGCGAGCTCACCATTTT
>CANHEC010000169.1 GCA_947459455.1 Chitinophagaceae bacterium | reverse complement strand
GGGGCTGGCTTGCCATACTCGTCTATTGGCATGAATTCGTAAAAGATGCCGTGATTCAACATCAGCAGCATGCCATCTTCACCGGCATGGCTTTGCGCAGCAAAAAATCCTTCGCTGGCATTGTACATTTCAAGGTAGTGGATGGGTTCGCCTATGAGCTGCTCAAACTGCTGCCGGTAAGGTGCAAAGGATACACCACCATGGAAGTAGAGCTCCAGGTTGGGCCACACCTGCCTGATGTGGCTGGCGCCTGTTATTTCCAGTATTCTGCGTAGCAATACGAGGGTCCATGTAGGCACACCACTGAGTGAGGTTACATTTTCTGTGATGGTGCTTTGTGCCAGCGCTTCTATCTTGGTTTCCCATTCGTCCATCAGCGCTATGCTCAGCTCGGGGGTGCGCAGCCATTGGCCCCAAAAGGGGGTATTCTGCAGCAGTACGGCACTCAGGTCGCCCAGGCGTACTTGTTCATTTAGCTGTGCTATTTGGTGGCTGCCGCCTATTACCAGCCCTTTGCCGGTCAGCAGGTCGCTTTCGGGGTGGTGCAGGTAGTACATGGTCAGTACATCCTTGCTGGCCTGGTAGTGGTTTTGGTCCAGGCTTTCCTGGCTTACGGGTATAAATTTGCTGCGGTCGCTGGTGGTGCCGCTGCTTTTGGCAAACCACTCTACGGGGGTATTCCACAGCAGGTTGTCTTCGCCCTGCAGCATTCGCTCTATGTAGGGCTTCAGGTCGTCATACTCATGAATGGGAACGGCTTGCTTCAGGTCGCGGATGCGAAAGGTGGTGCTGAAAGCATGTTTTTTCCCGAATTCGGTATACTGAGCGTCGGTTACCAGGTGCTGCAGCACTTCCCGCTGGGTTTCAATGGGATGCTGCATCCAATGCTCAATGGCAGTCAGACGCAGGCGGGCCAGGCGTGATATGGCGGGGCTTAGCAGCTTCATGTTCGCTGGCGGCAAAATACATTTTGTGGCACAAACTTTTGCCCGCCCTTGTCAGAAGCCGGCTTTTTGTACGCTTTCAGCCTTGCTTTTCCAAATTTTGCCGCCGCTGCCTGCAACGCTGCCGCTACTGGCCGTGTCAAGCTAGCAGTTTCCCATACATGACGCCCCTTTGCGAACTGGTAGAAGCCTGTTTGGACAACAAGCCGGCTGCGCAAAAGGCCCTCTACGATCTGTACGCTGCACAGATGATGGGGGTGTGCTACCGCTATACCCGACAAATGGAGGAGGCCCGCGATGTGCTACAGGACGGATTTGTAAAGGTGTTTAAAAACCTGCACCAATGGAAGGGAGAAGGGGAACTGGGTGGCTGGATACGCCGAATCATGGTGAACACGGCGCTGAACCGCCTCCGCGATCGAAAACACCTGCAGTGGCAGGATGAAACTGCCATCCCTGACGATTTTGAGAGCAAAAGTGTGCCCACACCCGCCAGCCACCTGGATGCCCGCCAGCTGGCCGACCTGATCCGGCAGCTGCCGGTGGGCTACCAAACGGTATTCAATCTGCACGCTGTAGAGGGCTACAGCCATGTGGAAATAGCCCGGCTACTGGGCATTAGTGAGGGCACCAGCCGCAGCCAATACCTGCGGGCCCGCCGCCTGCTCATGGAAAAAATAAACCAGCTCGATGCATTAAAAACTGATTCGCATGTCGGCAGAGCATGAATTTGAAAAACAGGTGAGCCGTCAGCTCGACGCCTTGCGCATTTCGCCCCACGAGGACGACTGGCAGCGCATCTACGAGCGGCTGCACCCCCGCCGCAGGCGCCGCCTGCTGTGGTGGTGGCTGGCCGGTCTGTTGGTGTTGGCAGGCGCTGGCATTTACTTTTCGCAGCAGCCTGCAGGCAAAGCACAAGGGCACACGGTGGCGGCAGTACCCGGCACAAATGAGCCTACCTCTGGCGATATGGCAGCATCTGCCACCGGCGCCGCTATCATAGCCGGGCAGCCGGCGGCTGAAGGCGAACCAACCAACGCTTCACCGGCTTCGCCCGGCAAGCCAACAATCGCAGAACAGTCGAATGCACCTCGTCAGCCGGTGGTTGCTGACTTGCCTGCACCAGCCATCGCTGGCACTGCCGCGGCCGGGGGCTCGCTCCGCCGGTCAAAGACTGCCAGGTCTGGGGCTGCTGCGTTCGTAGCCGCAAATGAGCTTCTATCTGCCCCTGGCCGGCAACGGGTGCTGCCGCCTAACAATCAGACTAAAACAGCAGACGAAAGCCCGACAACGGATAGCAGCAGTTTGGCCACTGCCGAGCCCGAACCGATGCTCATCGATCCATCACTGCGAACGATGGTAGCGCCATTGGATAGGGAGCTACCGCCAGCCGGGCAATTGCTGCCCCCGCTGCCTGGTGCACCGGCTTTGCCAGCTATGCGCAAGGCGCCAACTACGCACAGCAACTGGCGATGGGGCGCTTATGCCGGGGCGGGCATCAGCCAGCTGCGCCAATCGCTGACGACCAATAAGGCGCAGGCCGATGTGGCGGTGGGCAACCCTGGCGGAAGCAGTGCCGGTTTGGTGAGGGCTTTACAGCAGACCAATCAGCAGGCGGGGCACTTTTGGCAGGCCGGCTTGCTGGCACAATACGAATGGCGACAGCGGGCCCGGCTGCAACTGGGGCTAGGCGTGGCCCAGCACCGTTGGGAAGCTACCAGTATAGGGCGGGTAGACAGCTTTGCCAACACAGGCGCCTTTGTAGCCAACCTGAGCAGCTATCGGCTGCAAACAGCCCAACACTTGTGGCTGCTGGAGCTGCCCCTGCAGTATGGCAGGCGCCTCACTTCCAACCGGCCATTGAGCTTGTGGGCCGAGGGAGCGTTCGTTTCGGCTTTTCAATTGTCGGCCAGCCAACAGCTGATACGGGCCGAAATACAAGGCGCCAATCGTGCAGCCGATACCAGCAGCGCAGTTCGCCTGGCAGCGTCGTGGTTGCCACAGTTGCGGTTGGGGCTCAGTTTGCAAAAGCGAGGCCGATGGCACTGGCAGTTATCGCCTGCAGTGGCGTACAGCCTGAGTAGCGGGGTACAGGTGGGCAGTCTGCACCGCCATCTGCTTTCGGCACAGCTGCAGTGGCGCTTGTTTTTGCCTACTTCACAGGCCCGCTAACCGCCGATTTTTTTACCCCTGGTATGCAACGACTTGCTTTGAAAATGTTTCAAGCAAGCAGACAATTATCAAACGTTTCTGCTTTTCAAAAACTGATGGTCTATGAAGACAATGCTTTCCATGCTGCTGGGTATACTGGGATTGATAGCCCTGCAGGGTTGTGTAAAGGATAGTGTAAAGCGCAGCTATACGTTTTACCGACCGGTATACAAAACAAGAGCTGAAGTACGCCAGCAGGTACGCAGTGCTGCAGCACAGCCGGTGCAGTTGCCGGGCAAGCTTTTTTACAAAGACGGTTATGTGTTTTTGAATGAAATAGAAAAGGGCGTGCACATCATTGATGTTCGCAATGTGTACCAGCCGCGGGTGGTATCGTTTGTGGCCATTCCCGGCTGTATTGATCTGGCGGTGCGTGGCAATATTTTGTATGCCGATTTGGATACCGATCTGGTGGCCATCGATATCAGCAATCCGCTGCAAGTGCAGGTGACCAAAATTTTAAGTGGTGTGTTTCCACACCGTTACTATGGCAGCTTTTTAGCCGATAGCAGCCGGGTGATTGTAGATTGGCAACGGGTAGATACTACCGTAAAAGAATCAGCGGATCTGAGTTGGGGACTGTCGCAGGTACAATTCGATAGTTTCGTTGGCAGCTTTTCCAACCGAGCTACGGCAGCTGGCAGTGGTGCCCAAAATGGCACAGGTGGCAGCATGGCTCGTTTTGCCCTGGCCGATGATCGGCTGTATACGGTCAGCCATTCCGATCTGAAAGTATTCAATACGGCCAACGAGGCGCAGCCCGTATGGGTAAAGAATACCGACATCGGTGCCTGGGATATTGAAACCATTTTCCCGTACAAGAATCGGTTGTTCATTGGCTCCCAAACTGGCATGTACATCTACGATATCAGCAGCAAGGATGATCCAAAGCAGCTGAGCCGCTTTGCGCATGCACGGGTATGCGACCCCGTGGTGGCCGATGATCAGCATGCATATGTGACGCTGCGCAACGGCACACAGTGTGGCGGCTTTACCAATCAGCTGGATGTGGTCAACATCGAATCGCTGACGGCACCCTGGCTGGTAAAATCGTACCCGATGACCAACCCGCACGGGCTGGCGGCCGATGGGCAGCTGCTGCTGATATGCGATGGTCGCGATGGCCTGCGTATACTGGACATAAGCGACAAACGCCAGGTGAAGCAACTGGGCCAGCTGACAGGCGTAGAAACCTATGATGTAATAGCCCTGGGGCATATAGCCCTGGTAAGCACCACCAAAGCGCTGCTGTTGGTAGATTATAGCAACCCGGCACGCCCGGTTATTACGGCCAGTATCAATACCGGCAACTAGCTACCTGCGGGGTCTTTTGCCAGCGAAGTTTTTGTCGATGTATTGCTAAACTGCTTTTACCATGATGAAACGTCTTTTTCTGCTGCTGTTTTGCATGAACCTGCTTCCATTTTATGTGCTGGCGCAGCCTGCTAAAGCACCGGCACGGCATTGGCAGCCCGGTGCTATTGCCGAGGTTGGTTTGTTGGCCAGTGCGCAGTCGCCGGGTGCCGATATCAGGGCACTATTCAGCCTGCGCCAGCAGCGCCTCACGCTGGCAGCCGGTGGCGGCATTGATTGGTACCGCTACCGCACCGTGCCGCTGCTGCTGCAGGGGCGATACCACTTTGGCAAAGGGCATTGGCGTCCGTTTGTACAGCTGAGTGCCGGCCTCAACCTGGCGGCCCCCTCCGATGGCCAAAAGCAATACAGCTGGCAACCGATAGTACCGCCCGAGGGGCGGATAGGCATTTGGTGGCCCATGCAGGCCGTGGCACACAGCTATCAGCACGGCTACTATGCCGATGCAGGCCTGGGCTATACACTTTACAATAAGCGGGGCCGCGGGCTGGCGCTAAGCCTGGCCTGGCAGCGCAAAACACTGGGCGAAAGCTGGCCCGACTGGCACAATGTAGGTGGCCAGCAGGTGCAACATCAGCAGCAGCTGCGCTGGACGCTCGACCGCATTGCCTTGCGGGTAGGCTGGCAGTTTTGACGCAGCCTGCCAACGCCGCTTCCGCACGGTATGGCCTTTTTGCCTACATTGGTAAAAATTTAGGGCCATGACTACCATTGCTTTGTACAACATCAAAGGGGGAGTGGGCAAAACCGCCGGCTGTGTAAACCTGGCCTATCTGGCGGCCGAGGAGGGTAAGAAAACTTTGATTTGGGACGTGGATCCGCAGGGGGCCTCCTCTTATTACTTCAACATTGAAGCCCGGCTGAAAGGCGGCATTAAAAAGCTGATAGCCGGCGAGGGCGGGCTGGAGGCCAACATACAGCCTACCGAGTACGACAACCTGTGGCTATTGCCGGCCGATTTCGGTAATCGGCACCTCGACATCCTGATAGATGAAACCAAGCAAGCCCGTAAAAAACTCAAGAGCCTGATTGCTTCGTTGCAGGGTGAATACGATTACCTGTTCATCGATTGCCCGCCCGGCATTGGTACCCTGAGCGAAGCCATTTTTGCCGCGGCCGATTTTGTGGCCCTGCCCACCATTCCTACTACGCTCAGCATTCGCACCTTCGATATGGTGCAGCAGTTCTTTAGCGAACACCAGCTCGATCCGGCTCGCTTACTGGCCTTTTTCAGTATGGTGGATATTCGCAAGAACCTGC
>CANHEC010000168.1 GCA_947459455.1 Chitinophagaceae bacterium | reverse complement strand
ATCAAAAGGGCATTGGCAAAGGTGTAACGAAACGGGAAGATGTGGAAAATATCCATACCCGCATGACGCAAGCCGTGCAGGAAGCCGGCGGGCGCATCGACGGCATTTACTACTGTCCCGATACAGCCGATGATAGCCCCTGCCGCAAACCCAATGCTGGCATGGCTTTGCAGGCCAGGGCCGATTTCCCCGACATCGATTTCCAGCGCAGCTTCATGGTGGGCAATAATGTGAGCGACCTGCACTTTGCCCGCCGTGCCGGCATGCATGCAGTGTTTTTGCGCACTACCCAGCCGCAGCTGGTACTGCCGCCGGCGCTGGCCGATATGGAAGTACAAAGCCTGACAAAGTTGCTATACCGCTGGCAATAGGCAGGCGAGTGTTGGCTGCCCGCAACTCATTTCGGTTTCACATCATTATGCGATTGAGCCACCCACAGGGCCGGCCTATGTTTGCATTGTCAAAAATCGGAAACACACCCCGCCGTTTTGATCACACACCACCCCACCTCACGCACCACACGTTCATTTCTCACCCGGTTAGTTCGCACCTCACACAGTTTATCATGCTGCACACCCGCACCACACACTTGCTTTTTTACTGCCTGGTATTGGCAGCTGCCTGCATCGGCTGCCGCAAAAAGCCACCTGTACCGATGGCGGGCCAACTGACGGTACAGCCAGCTGCTACTTTTTTAGCGCTGGCCGACATAGACAGCGCCCACCTTACCTCGCAGCAAGCTGGCACTACCCATGTAATGCGTCTGCAGCGCCAAAGCAATCAATTCAGCATCAGCACCGAAGCGCTTAAGCAAGTGCCCGGCCCGCTGGAACTGCGCCTGTATGGGAACAAGCGCATCAACGGACACTTTTTTGTATTTGCCAGGCCGGTGGTACTGCCGGCGGCTGGCAGTAGTACCATCGCCGGGCCCACGGCCCTCACCGATGCCAACTGGTGGCCACGCTGCTACCTGCGAGACTTTGGTGTACAATTGGTGGCCGTGGTGGGCATTCGTCCGCAAGACCCGTTTTTTGGTTTGTACAATTTGTCGGATCAGTGGCGTGAAATCGACCTTTCCCGCTACTACTACCGCGGGCTGAGCGACCTGGGCGGTGGCACCTGGCGCTGCCGAAACGGCGCTTGTATAGCACCGGGCGGCTATATCGAAAACCGTGACTTTTTCAGGCCGCTCGGCGATGCCGTGGGCAAGGCCCCCTACAACCATGTGGAAATAGCGGCCGTGTTTGGCACCGGCAACTACCGCGATGGCTGGCGTAGCCTGCAATTCAATTTCGATTTTCCCTGATAGTTTCAGTTAGTTGAGGTAAACCAAGGTAAACCGGCTGCGTTCTCGTGGCCGGTTTTTGCACGAATCATGCAGCGGCGGCTCTTCGCCTTTACATTTGAAGCTTGAAAACCCGATGGCTGCACTATGGAAACCTATGGCCGCATTTTGCTGATTGCCATGCCGGCATTTTTACTACTGGTATTGTTTGAAAAATGGTATAGCTGGCGCAAAGGCAACGATACCGTGAACAATATGGATATGATTTCGAGCCTGAGCTCGGGTGTAACCAATGTAACAAAAGATGTGCTGGGGCTGGCCGTGGGCATCGTCAGCTACGGCTGGATGCTGGCGCACCTGCAGTTGTTCCAAATTGCCAATCATTGGCTCACCTATGTCATCGCTTTTGTCATCGTCGATTTTCAGGCCTATTGGGTGCATCGCTGGAATCATAAGATCAACATCCTGTGGAACCATCACATTATTCATCACAGCAGCGAAGAATTCAACCTGGCCTGTGCCCTGCGCCAAAGCATCTCGGTATTCGTCAACCTGTTCACTTTTTTGCTGCTGCCAGCAGCCGTGCTGGGGGTGCCCGAGCAGGTAGTGGCTACTATTTTACCCCTGCACCTGTTTGCCCAGTTTTGGTACCATACCCGCCACATTGGTCGGCTGGGCTTTTTAGAAAAAATCATTGTGACGCCTAGCCACCACCGGGTGCACCATGCTATCAATCCGGAGTACCTCGATAAAAACCTGGCGGCCATTTTCATTTGGTGGGATAAATGGTTTGGCACCTTTCAGGAAGAGAAAGCCGATGTACCGCCCGTGTACGGCATCACCCGGCCGGCTGCCACCTGGAATCCTATTCGCATCAATTTTCAGCACCTCTGGCTGCTGATGAAAGATGCGTGGCGCACCCATAGTTGGTGGGATAAGCTGCGCATTTGGGTAATGCCCACCGGCTGGCGCCCGGCCGATGTGGAGGCGAGGTACCCGGTGTACAAGATTGAGGATGTATATCATTTTGAAAAATACCAACCGCGGCACCACCCTTGGCTGCCGGCCTGGAGCTGGGTGCAGCTGGCAGCTACGCTGCTGCTCATCAGCTACCTGTTTGGCAATATTGCCAGCATTGGTTCGCCCGATATGTTTTTGTACGGCGGCTTTATTTTTCTGCAGGTGTACGCCTTTACCGACCTGATGGACCGCCACCACTACGCCTGGCTGTGGGAAGCAGGCAAGAATGCTCTGGGCCTGGCCTGGCTACTGTACAGCGGCGATTGGTTTGGCCTGAAGGCGCTGCACCCGCTGCTACCGGCACTACTTATGGGCTATTTTGTGGTAGCTACCATCGTCAGCGCATGGTTTTGCCGGCAGCAAGGCAGCCAGCCGGCTACCGCAGCGCATGCAGGCGCCCCTGCCTGACGGTTTACTATTTTTTGGAGAGCATTGCTTCGCAATTGGCTTGCAAACTGCCGATTTGGCTAAACAGCATTCAATAGCCGACCGGCTGCGGCTGATATTGTAAAAACTGCGCAAAAGCTGTGTGCCCGCATGCGCAGCACGCTGCGGACTGCGTTTTACTTTTACCCAGCTAAATCACCAAAGCCAATACGCTCATGGCCATTCGCATTTTCATTACCGGCGGCACCTTTGATAAGGAATACGATGAAATAACAGGTACCCTGTTTTTCAAAGAAACCCACCTGCCCGAAATGCTGAAACTGGGCCGCTGCCGGCTGGATGTAGACATTCGTACACTGATGATGATAGACAGCCTGCAAATGACGCCCACCGACCGTGAGCTGATAGCTGAGCATTGCGTTCGTTGCGAGCACGACCGCATCATCATTACCCATGGCACCGATACCATGGTGGATACAGCAGCCGTGCTGGCGGCTAAGCAAATTGACAAAACAATTGTACTTACCGGCGCCATGATCCCTTATAAATTCGGCTCCAGCGACGGACTGTTTAACCTGGGCAGCGCTATGGCTTTTGTACAAACCCTGGCACCCGGTGTTTACATTGCCATGAATGGGCGCTGGTTCAATTGGGACAATGTTTGGAAAAACAAACAAACCGGCATTTTTGAAGAACGCATAGGCGCTGCCGGGCAGCTGTAGTGCTTACTGCTGGTAGTCTGTACCAGGCAGCCCTTCTCCATACCACGAACGCATCCGACAGTTAGGTAGTGAACGGCGGTTTGAAAACAAAACGCTTTGTTTCATTGTCGTTCGCTTGTTTTGCACTCCCCATGTATTGGCAAGAATTCCGACAAACACTGCGCCTGTCTATTCCGCTCATCATTAGCAATGTGGCACAGGTAGGCTTAGCGCTTATTGATAGTGCTATGGTAGGCGCCATTGACTACAAGCAACTGGCTGCCAGCAGTCTGGTCATCAATGCGATTGGCATTCCGCAGGTTATTTGCATGGGGCTCTGCATTGCCATTACGCCGCTGGTAAGCATAGCACGTGGCCGCGGCGATGAATTGGCAGCCAGCCGCTACCTGTACAACGGCACGGTGGTAGCTACCCTGGGCAGTATACTCATTGCCCTTGCTTGTACGCTGGCTATGCCACTGCTCGATCACCTGGGGCAGGATCCGGCCATTGTGGCCATTTGCAAGCCTTACTACCTGGTGATGGTGTGGGGGCTGGTACCCATGACACTTTTTTTGAGCATGAAGCAATTCAGCGATGCGCTGGAACATACCCGCACCGGTATGCTGCTGGCCCTGCTGAGCCTGCCGCTGAATGCTTTTTTGAATTGGTTACTCATTTTTGGCCATGCCGGCCTGCCGCGGCTCGAGTTGTTTGGTGCCGGCATTGCCACAACCCTTAGCCGCATCATCATTGTGATACTCATGGCTGGCATTTTGTGGCGGCATCGGGTGTACCAATCATACATCAGGCTTCGGAAAGCAGCGTGGCAACTGAGGCGCCCTGTGGTGAAAGAACTGTTACACATTGGCATTCCCAGCGGGCTGCAGTTGGTGATGGAGGCTGGCGCCTTCAGCATCAGTGGCATCATGGTAGGATGGCTGGGGGCCGAGGCCCAGGCAGCACACCAAATAGCCCTCAACTGTGCCAGTACCACCTTTATGGCAGTGCTGGGGCTGGCCATGGGGGCCAGCATCCGAGCCTCACATGCTTTGGGTGCGGGCAAACCGGCCCAACTAAAGGAAATTGGCAAAAGCACCATCATTGGCGGCCTGTTGTATGGCTTGGCTACAGCCCTGCTGTTTGTACTGCTACGGCGGTATTTGCCACTCATTTTTACTACCGAGTCAGCAGTGGTAGAAAGTGCTGCTACCCTACTGTTGGTTGCGGCCCTTTTTCAAGCCAGCGATAGTTTACAGTGCATTGGGGCAGGCTTGTGCAGGGGCATCAAAGATGTGAAAGTACCTACCGCACTCGTGACGCTGGCGTATTGGGTCATTGGACTGCCCGTTGGCTATTGCCTGGCATTTCCTTTGAAATTGGGAGCTGCCGGTATTTGGTGGGGGCTTGTGATAGGCCTTAGTGCTGCCGCTTTGCTGTTGAACCGTCGCTTTTTGCGCCGCATCGCCATTTCCACCAGCGCTGGCTGAGTTAGCTCGATACTTTCCTGTATGAGCTTATCATGTTACACCATTGATCCAGGTCAATTTCCGCTCGATGCAACTACATGACCATCAGTAAATTCTGTAGAAATAAATGAGCTTTTACTTCAAAGTCTGAGAAACATTGGATAACTTGTATTACGTTAAAGGGTTTAAGGGTTTAAAAAAGAGCCCGCTGGTGTTCACTGGTGGGCTCGCTTTGTTTAATTGATATTGCATTTTCGCTGTAAAAAAATAATCGCCGCTCTTTAAAGAACGGCGATTAAATCCCTACAAGCATTTAGTTCCCGATTACTGGCTTCGCTTCACGCTACCACCACTATTCACGTTGATGTTTTTGATAACTGCATCACCTTTATAGGTAACAAAGCCGCCGCTGTTGGCCGATGCGTCTACTTCTTTCAGCACTGTTACCTGCACGCCACCGCCACTGTTTACTTCTGCTTTCAGGTAGTCGGCCGCCAGCTCGTAGCCCTTCATCATGCCACCACTGTTGCTATGCGATTCCAGGTGGCTCACCTTGCCGCTTAGTACAATGAATCCGCCACTGTTGCTATTCGTTTTCAGTTGCCCCAGGTTTACTTCGCCCTTTATGCTGGCACCACTGCTGGCACGCAGGCTTTCCAGTTGTTTAAAAGATACATAGGCTTTCACTTTCCAGTTTTTGGGCATTTTCCAAACCTTCCAGTTTACATCCACATAAATGCGCAGTATGCCATCTACTACATCGGTTCGCACCCTGTCAAGCAGTTCTGCATCAGAGGCAGCCACAGCCACTTCGTAGTCGGCACCTTGCGTCAGCAGCACCTCCACTCCTGCCGAGGCATCAATGCCTGTGAAACTGCCCACAGTACGCTTTTCGGTATTCGACTCGTAATAGGTTTTTGTTTGGGCCACT
>CANHEC010000167.1 GCA_947459455.1 Chitinophagaceae bacterium | reverse complement strand
CAGGTATTCCAAACCACGTACGTTGCTTACACCCAGGCTCGAAGTCTCAGGATCGAAGTTGACGTACTTGGGGAAGTTGGGGGCATTGTACCACAGGTTCTGACCGGCGAAGTTCAGCGACACCTGACCGAATGGTGTGTTGCGAATCCACTTCTCGGGCAGTGCATAGCTCAACGAAGCTTCACGCAGGCGGATTACAGTGGCATCGTATACAATCAGATCCTGCATACCGAAGAAACCACTCAGGTTGTTGAAGTAAGCGGCGCTGGCGCTGATCTGTACATCGTTCGGAGTACCGTCAGCCTTTACACCAGGCAGAATCAGCGGCAGGGTACGGTCGAATTCAGTATCCTTAGAAAGACCACGACCTACTACGGTACCAGGTGTGTAGGCCAGCATGTCGCCACCCTTGGTGTAGTCCCACTGCATGCGGAAGCTCAGGCCCTTCCAGCTCAGGGTAGAAATACCAGTCAGCTTGAAGTCAGGGATGGGATTACCGATGATACCGATTTCGTTAGAAGAAACATAGTTACCGTTGCCATCTACCAGGCGTTGGCCGGTCTTGGGGTCTTTAGCGGTGTAAGCTGCCTGGATAACACCCAGGGGTTGGCCATTGATGGCAAAGAGACCTTCGTTGCTGAAGCCATCTACTACGATCTGCTTGATATCGTCGGGCAGACCAGATACCAGGCTGCGGTTGAGGGTAAAGTTACCATCTACCTGCCAGCGCCAGTCTTTGCCGCGAATCACAGTGTAGCCGGCACCAATTTCAATACCGCGGTTGCGTACGCTACCGGCATTGATAGAGGTAACGGTGAAACCAGTTGAGGGGTCCAGTTCCCGATCGAGAATCTGGTCTTTAGATGTACGGCTGTACCAGGTGAAGTCAAGGTTGAAACGGTTGTTGAAGAAACGACCTTCCACACCCAGTTCTACTTCGCTCAGCAGTTCTGCACGCAGGTCAGGGTTGGCCAGGCGGTTCGAAATGCTGTTGGTATTGATGGTAGTACCAGTGCGGTCTTCAAACACGTTGGTGCTGATGTTGAGCTGATTACGTGTAGCGTAGGGGTTGCCAAAGTTGGCAGATGTGGCATAGCCAGCCCGCAGCTTCACATAGTTCATTACACGGCTGTCTTTGAGCGCTGAAATGGCAGATGTTGGGATAAACGAACGCTGGCACTGGGATAAAACAGTGAGCGGTTGTCTTGCTCGAGGTTTGATGTCCAGCTGTTACGACCACCTACTGTAGCAAACAGGTAATCGCGGAAATCCAACCGTGCCTGACCATACACACCTACCGATTGGGTGCGGCTCTGGAAGTCAAGGCGGTTTCCACCTTCACCATTGTTTTCGTGCACAATGAAGTTGTTATGGTTGAAAAGACCATACACCAACTGCTGTGTGCTCTTCATACCATTCTGCTCGTACATGCGCTCCTGGCTTTGTACACCGGCATCCACGTTCAGGCGCCAGTCCTGACCAAAGTCGGTGTTGTAGTTCAAAATCAGGTCATGGTTCCAAATGGTGTTGTAGCCATTCACAGTACGGTGGATACCCAGCTGATACTGTGTGCCGCCTACGGTGCCACCTTTGTTTTGGCTCAGGAAGTTGTAATCAGAATAACGGTCCAAACCGACACGGTAAGTGACGGCCAGATTTTTCAGCAGGTCGTACCGGGCGCTGATGTTACCGAAAATACGATTCACCTTTTGGCCGGTAAAGCCATTAGCTACGGTCCAGCGGGGGTTTTGGATATCATTACCTGCACGATAGTACACTGAAGAGTTGTCCAGCGGGTTATTCCAGGGCAGGTAGTTATTGCCATCAGCAGGCGAGCCCATCAGGTTTACAGCAATGGGGGTATACAGCAGGTTACCAAATACCGAAGAGGTAGATGGGTTGCTACCAAAGCTGGTAGAGGTAGGGGGCGATTTGAAATCGGTAGTAGCGTAGTTGAACGAACCACTCACGGTCATCTTGTTGGCCAGCTTGGCGCTGCCGCCCATGCCAAAGGTGTTTTTAAATACGCTGTTACCGGGGGTAAAGCCCTTGTCGTCGTTGTAAGTATAGTTTACGTTGAACGAGGCATTTTGGCTGCTGCCACCCAAGTTCACACTGGTAGTGCTCACCAGGCCGGTACGGAAGAAATTCTTCACCGTGTTGGGATAGGCTTTGTACTCGTAACGGGCGCCTACAAACTCGGGGAAGGCTGTACGAAGAGCAGCACGATCATACGGGTGCGCCACTGTGGCAGCCGGATTGGTAAACTCAGCACCCCAGTTTGAGAAGAACGCCAAGCCAAGGCTCTGGTCGAAACCACCACCATAGGTCTGCTGGTACTCGGGCAGGTTGGCCACGTTGTTCCAGAAGATGGATTGGTTCACGGTCACTTCCAGCTTTTTATTGTTGCGACGGCTGCTACCGTTTTTAGTAGTTACTACTACTACACCGTTACGGCCCAGTTCGCCATACAGGGTAGTAGCGCTCAGGCCTTTCAGCACGTCAATGCTTTCAATGTTGTTAGGGTCCAGATCAAGGAAGCGGCTGGAAGTAGTGTTGCCGTACACAAAACTGGCCTGCGAATTAGTCGAGGCATCAAAAGGTACCCCGTCTACAATGAACAGCGGCGTAGAGTTACCCGAAATGGTGTTGACACCACGAATGATGATATTGGTACCACTACCGCTCATACCGCTGGCGGCCAGGATGTCCACACCGGGAGCCTTACCGTTCAAAATCCGCACTACATCGCTTTCAGGACGTAGTTCGAGATCTTTCTTACCAACGGAGGCAACAGCGTATCCAAGGGCCTTCTTTTCACGCTTGATACCGAGGGCGGTTACCACCACTTCGTTCAAGCCATTGCCCTGGCCGGGGATCAGCGAAATGCTAACGGGGCCGCCGCCAGCTACAAATGACTTACTGTCGAAACCAATGTAAGAAACATCGATGGTGGCACCCTTGGGAGCCGACATGGAAAAAGAACCTTTTTCGTCGGTCGTTGTGCCTTTTTTAGTTTTCCGTTCCTGAACGGTAGCCCCCACAATCGGGTTGCCTTTGTCATCCTTTACCGTTCCGGACACTTCCACGTTTTAGGCCAGTGCTATCTGCAGAAATAGCAACAGAAACCCAGCCAATACAAGTACCGGTTTTCTCATAATGTTGTTAGTTTAGGCATCAAATATAACCGGAGCAACTATTAACAAAAAATTTATCTTCTTAATTCGAACAATCGTGTTGCCCCGCTGAACGCATTCATTTTCAATGCCATTAACGTTTCTTTTTGATTTTCAATGAATTACCGATGGTTATATTTCCATAACCAGCGATTATTTTTTATGCCCCCTTCAAGGCCGGCGGCACGCCTTGGCCAGCACAAAAAAGCCGGCCACTTTCCTTAGAAAATGGCCGGCTCCGAGCATTAGCCCCCCCCCCGCGCTTAGTCGTCGCTGCTACTGCTATTGCCCAAAAAAATGAAAACATATTGCACAAGGGTAGCCACACTGGCTACGGCAGCTACCACATAGGTCATGGCGGCCCAATGCAGGGCATCCTTGGCGCCGGCCAGATAGCTGCCGCCCGTAATGCCAGCCTTTTCGAGCCAAACTGTGGCCCGGCGGCTGGCATCAAACTCAACCGGTAAAGTGATGACTGCAAACAGGGTAGTAAGTGCAAACAAAGCGATACCCGCCAGCAGCAACTGCGGAAATGCACCCACCAGCAGCACCCCTGCCAGCAATACCCACTGCACGATGCCACTGCTGAACTGTACAATAGGCACCAGGCGGCTACGCATCGTAAGCCATTGATAAGCAGTAGCATGCTGCACGGCATGGCCACATTCATGCGCAGCCACTGCAGCGGCTGCCACCGATCGGCCGTGGTATACATCCGGGCTCAAATTCACTGTCTTGTTCAGCGGATTGTAGTGGTCGGTCAGTTCGCCTTCCACGCTTTGCACTTTTACGTCGTAAATGCCGTGTGCCTGCAACATCATATCGGCTATTTCTTTGCCCGAATAGCCCGAGGGCAGTTGCACCTTGCTGTACTGTCCAAATTTGGATCGGAGGCGCATGGATACCAACATGCTGATACCCACAAACACCAGCGACAAAAGATAAATGCCTGTCATCTTGGTAATCGTTTACATCCGTGTTGGCATCAAAGAGGGTTCCACAAACGAGCTTTATCGCCCCAAAAAACTGCAAAAACACGCAGTTTGCTGATTTACAGTACTTTAAATCTGGCCGCCATCCGCAGCTATGGCAGCCGCCTCCCTCAAAATGGCAGAATAGCCACCTATCCTTTGGGGCTGGGAACCCGCCCGGTCGGCCATTTTGTCGCAAATCGTTTTAAATCAACTACTTACGTAGTCCGTTTGGCGGCAGGCAACGCCGCAGCGGCCAAAAATTTATTTTGAGTTCTTACCCTTATTTGTATTTTAGCAACAGAATTTAATGGGTTAGTAAGTAAACAGGACCGGTTGTTTCTACAACTGGTCCTTTTGTTTTTATCCGGTGCATACATCGCTTGTGTCCCGCTTCCATTTCACCCCCTTTTTCCATTTTTCAGTATCAGCTTTACAGTTTTGCAGCTGGCAGGTTTCCTGTACGTTTGATCCAATGAGCAAAGTGAAGACTGCTTTTTTCTGCAGCAATTGTGGCTACGAAAGCGCCAAGTGGGCGGGCAAATGTCCGTCTTGCGGCGAATGGAACACGTTTACCCAGGAGGTAATCCAAAAAGACAACAAGCCTGCAAAAGGTGCCGCAGCATGGCGCAGCGATGACCGGCCCAACACCGCCAAAACCCTGCAACTACACGAGGTAGATGCAACTGCACAACCACGCCTGCAAACGCCCGATGCAGAGATGAACCGTGTTTTGGGCGGCGGTATCGTACCAGGCAGCGTGGTGCTGGTAGCCGGTGAGCCGGGTATTGGCAAAAGCACCCTGTTTTTGCAGTTGGGCTTGCTGCTCCAAAACCTGCGCATCCTGTACATCAGTGGCGAAGAGAGCATGCAGCAAATAAAAATGCGGGCAGAGCGCCTGCAGCAAGCTGGTGCCGACTTTTATCTGCTCACCGAAACCAATACGCAAACCATTTTCAGCGAAATAAAAAAACTGAAACCCGGACTGCTGATCATCGATTCGATCCAAACACTGGAATCGCCGTACATCGACAGCGCCGCTGGTAGCATCAGCCAAATAAAAGAATGCGCCGGCGAGTTGCAACGCTTCGCTAAAGAAACGGCCACACCGGTTTTCATCATTGGCCACATTACCAAAGATGGCAACATAGCCGGTCCAAAAATACTGGAGCACATGGTGGATACCGTGCTGCAGTTCGAAGGTGACCGGCACTATACTTACCGCATTCTTCGTACGCTCAAAAACCGTTTCGGATCTACGTCGGAGCTGGGCATTTACGAAATGACCGAAGCCGGCATGAGGGCCGTGAGCAATCCCAGCGAAATCTTGATTTCGCAAAAAGACGACCAACTGAGCGGTAGTGCCATAGCCGCCACCATGGAAGGTATGCGCCCCCTGCTGATAGAAGTGCAGGCGCTGGTAACGCAGAGTGTGTACGGCACCCCGCAGCGTACCGTCAGTGGTTTCGATTTGCGCAGGCTGCAGCTGCTACTGGCCGTGTTGGAAAAAAGAGGGGGCTTTCAGTTTGGCACCAAAGATGTGTTTCTGAACCTGGCCGGCGGCCTGCGGGTAGAAGACCCAAGTATTGACCTGGCCGTGGTAGTAGCCCTGCTCAGCAGTTACGACGACCTACCCCTGCCACCACACATTTGCTTTG
>CANHEC010000166.1 GCA_947459455.1 Chitinophagaceae bacterium | reverse complement strand
GTGGTGGCGCCGGCGGCAATAACTGCTTCTACCACACGGGCCAGAAAGGCGTTGTCGCTTCGGCCTGCGTCTTCGCAAAAGAATTCTACATCGTCGGTAAAGCGCCGGGCAAAGCGGGTGGCTTTGATGGCCCGCTCCACAATCTCGTCGCGGGTGGCGTTGAATTTGTACTGAATGTGAAGATCGCTGGTGCCAATGCCCGTGTGGATACGGGGGCGCTTGGCGTAGCGCAGGGCACCGGCTGCCGCTTCGATGTCTTTTTCTACCGAGCGACTGAGGGCACACACAGTAGCGTCCTTTATCTGTAGGCTGATTTGCTTGACCGACTCAAAGTCGCCGGGCGACGAAATGGGAAATCCGGCTTCAATAACATCTACGCCCAACTCTTCCAGCATCAGGGCCAGTTCCACCTTTTCCGCCGTATTCAGCTTACACCCGGGAACCTGTTCGCCATCTCGCAGGGTCGTGTCAAAAATCAAAACCTTTTCCGCCATGCAATTCCGTTTAGTAGAAAAAAAGTGCAGGCTGCTTAAGTCTGTTGTTGCTTGCCTGATGATAAACAAAAACAGCCTGCGGGTCGAAAATAGTAGGTAACCAACGCTCCGGTGAAACCAAAATAGGCTCATATTTACACTCGCTAACCGGCCGGCATTTTGGCCGAAACGCAATACTGGCAAGGGTTTTAGAAAAGGGAGAATTACGATGCCTAACCTGCAGAAAGACGATCTTTTTCAGCTCATCAAAAGCCTCGGCAAGGGGGAAAAGCGCAATTTCAAGCTATACATGCAGCGCAATTCAGCCGGTGTCGAGCTGAAAGTAGTGCAGCTGTTTGATGCATTAGACAAAATGGAGGAGTACGATGAGCTTGTTTTGTTGAAGAAACAGCGGTCGATTAGCAAACAGCAGCTGAGTAATTTGAAGGCGAGCCTGTACAAGCACATCCTGAGTAGCCTGCGGTTGATAAAGGACGCCGAAAACATTGACCTGCAGCTGCATGAAATGCTGGACCATGCCAGGATACTGTATAACAAAGGGCTGTACCTGCAGAGCCTGCATATTTTGGATAAAGCCAAGCATACGGCCCGGCAGTTTCACCAGTTTACGCTGCTGGAGCAAGCCTTGTTTTTCGAAAAAAAGATTGAGGCAATGTACATCACCCGTAGTATGGACGCACGGGCTGATGTGCTGGCCGATGAATCGAGCATGGTACAGCAGCAGCTGCAATTGGTAAACAAGCTGAGCAACCTGAGCCTGCAATTGTACAGTTGGTACATACGCCATGGCCATGCCCGCAATAAAGCCGACCGCGACGCGGTGGAATACTTCTTTAAGGCGCACCTGCCAGAGCAGGCGGTACATGCCCGCGGTTTTTATGAGCGCCTTTACCTGTACCAGAGCTATAGCTGGCTGGGCTTCATCTGCCTCGACTATCTTAAGTATTACAAGTACAGCCAGCGCTGGGTGGAACTATACCACCAGCAGCCCGAAATGATACAGGTGGAAACCATCCAGTACATCAAGGGTATGCACAACCTGCTGGGGGCTTATTATGATTTGCGCAATCATGAAAAGTTTTACGAGGCACTGCAGCAGTTCCGCGACTTTTATAGCCAACCTTGGGTGCAGGGCAATCAGAACTACCGGATACAGACTTTCATTTACTTATACCTTTCCGAAATTCATCGGTTTTACCTGGAAGGTGCATTTACCGAAGGGTTGGAAATAGTGCCGGAAATCACCACGGCGCTGGAGGAGTTTGAACTGTACATAGACCCGCACCGGGTACTGGTATTTTACTACAAAATAGCCTGCCTGTATTTTGGTAGTGGCGATCAGCATACCACTATTGAGTACCTCAATCGTATCATTCACTGGAAGGTCGATTTGCGCATCGATCTGCAATGCTATGCCCGTCTGTTGCACCTCATAGCGCATTTTGAGTTGGGTAACCATGAATTGTTGCCATACCTCATCAAGTCGGTGTACCGCTTTATGGCTAAAATGGAAAATATGAGCCATGTAGAGGAAGCAATGCTGAAGTTTTTGCGGGAATCGCTGCAGTTGAGTTTGGATGAAGTGCGGCCAAAGTTGCAAAAACTGTTATCGCAACTGAAGCGTTTTGAAAACAAAGCCAGCGAAGCCAGGGCCTTTGCTTATCTGGATGTGGTAAGCTGGATAGAAAGCAAACTGGAGGGCGTGCCGGTCGAAGTGATTATCCGGCAGAAATTCGAGGCCAGCCGATGCAGCCCACAATAGTAGGCCACTGCTTGTAGAATGGCTTCTACACGATTATAAGTGTGGTAACGGCAATCCAGCGCTGAGCACTGTGCTATCTTCACAGTGCAGTAATGGCTGGATCAATAACGCTGCATTTGCTATTGAATTCATAACCCGTCGAACGGCCTCGGCCGCGGCGGGTTTTTATGTGGCTGTTTTTGTCTGCTGGCGCTGCTTCACCACCACAAAGCACTTCTCATGACTTGCATGGCATCCCTGCGGCATCGCCGGGTTCCTTTGCTACCTGCCGCTTTCACTGCACCTGGCTATTACAGCCGATGGTTCCATTGGTTGCGTAAGCTTTTTTGTTTAGCACTCTCTTTTTCGTTGGCGTATACGGCCATTGGTCAGGCGCCAGCTGTACAATCGCTGCCAGGCCTGCCGGTGGCACCGGCTTTTGGTATGGCCTATGGTCAGGACAGGTATGTGGCACTGTTTGAAAACAACCAGGTATTTACAGCAGGTAACAATGGGCGCTGGCAGCCCCTGCCGGCCGATGCCGTTCCTCCGGCAACGCTGCGGGCAGTTGCGTTTGGCCAGGATCGGTTTGTAGCGGTTGGCGATGAGGGGACGATTTATCACAGTAGCAATGGCCTGCAGTGGACGCCTGCTGAATCCGGTACATCTGCACATTTAAAGCAGGTGTTGTATCAGCAGGGTCGCTGGTTTGCGATGGGCCATCAACAAACTTTGCTGACCAGCTTGAATGGCGAGGAATGGTCGCCGATAGCAATGTGTGATCTATTTCCGGATGCTGTATTGTGCCAGTTGGCATTTGCTCAAGGCCATTGGGTACTGGCAGCACAGCATACTGAGGGCTCCGGTCTGCTGGTGTACCATACGTTGGACGTTTCCAGCGGCGAATGGTCCGTTGCAGAACCTGCCGAAGCGACCCTTGTTGGGTTGAGCGTTTTAAACGATGAGTTTTTTCTTTTCACCAGAGAAGCTGCGGTGCTAAGATCTGCCGACGGTGAGCACTGGCAGGATGAAACAGTAAATATGACACTGACCCTGCCCAATGATAGCGTACAGCACATTGGCGGTGCCAATAGTACCTGGGGCGGCTGGTATCAGCAGGGACGATACTTTTTATACGGATATAGCGAGTACTTCGGCAGGCCGGGCGCTGTATTTAGCTCGGCTGATGGGTGGCACTACCGCCTGGAGCCGGCTACTGCCTACCACACAGGTCATGCTGCCATGTGGGTGCACCAACAATTGGTATTGGCAGGGCAAGAAGGATTTGTGTACAGTACGGATGGCGCTGTGCTGCGCTACTTCAGCGGTCGCTTTGCCGATGCTGCTACCAACGGTCAGCACATCGTAGCCGTGGGCAGTTTGAATACAGCAGGACAGATTTTTGCCAGTGCTAACCAACAGGATTGGACAGATCGAAGCCTTCCATCGCTGCGGGAAATGTTTACGGTGCTTTATCATGATGGCAAGTTTATAGCAGCTGGCAACCAGCAAGTGCTGCAATCGACAGACCATGGAGTGAGTTGGCAGTCATTAAGCGAGCCGGCCTATATTTTCTTTCGTATGCAGCATGCGGCTGGTGGCTACGTAGCGTTTGGCCGCAGCGTGGGCGGGGCCGATTGTTTACTGTATTCTACCAATGGTATTGAGTGGCAGGAAGCTGCTGCTGTAAATGATATTCAGTTTTATCGGTTGCGTTATGTGGGAGGCCACTGGTTGGCCATGGGCTTCCATACGCAGGAAGAACGGGGCGAAATATGGCAGTCGGCCGATGGATTACACTGGCAGTCCGTTACACCGGCCCTGGCGCAACCCATCCATAGCTTTCATGATGTGATGTTTGACGGCTGGCGTTATCATTTTGCCGCTGTGCGTACGCTGGGCGAAGGAACGACAGCACCGGGTGCATTTTGTACGGTGGTCACTACACAGCTGTTGCAACCCGATAGTTTTCGGGTGATGGGGGCAGTGCTGGCGCAAGACGAGCCAGGCATGCTGGGTATTTGGGAAGGGCAGGCTTCTTTTGCCTGGAGCGACGGCTACTGGGTAGGTACCGCGTCCGACCTGCAAAATGATAACTATCCATCTTACCTGATGTATAGCCGCGATGGCGTGACCTGGCGGGCGACCTCGCTGGGGCATAACAGCACGGCTACTACCATGCTGGCTTTCGGCCATCATTTTATAGCGCTGGGCAGCACCTACAACCTTGCCGATATCGAATTTGAAATGAGCGGTCTGCCAGCGGTGAGCACAGGCCAGCCCGAGCTGGTGTACTCTACCGGGGTCACCCTACGCCAAAGTACTGTCGATCCCGCGGCGATGCCCTTGCGGACTGGTGTGGTAATAGCCAATCATGCCCAGCCTGACTTATCTGATCGGCAAGTGCCTGCCGGCACCAGCCTTCAGTTTGCTGCAAGTGTGTCGGGGTTGCAAAACAATCAGCAGTATTCTGTTCGTGCTTTTGCTATTACGGCTGCAGGCGTGGCCTACGGGCAAGTCATCAATTTTGCCACAGCCTGTAATGCGCTGGTAGAAGGTAACCTGTCGGAAAATGAAGACGAAACGGTGATTCAGGTAACGCCCGGGCAGGCCCAGCCAGCCGTCACAGGTTGCCGAAGCATGGCCAGTATTCGCCCATGGGGAGCGTCGCCCGTCAGCGGCACCGTTGCTGCCAAAGCCTGGGTGCGTTCGTCTTTGTTTGAGTACAATGGCCAATCGCTGGTAGGGCGGGCCTTTCAATTGCAGCCGGCGCAGCAGCCTGCCACGGCTACGGCTATTGTCACCCTGTATTTTTCCCAAGCCGATTTCGACGATTTTAATGCAGAACACTCAGTGGGCTATTTGCCAGCTGCCCCGGCCGATGTGGCTGGTAAGTCTAATCTGCGTATCTACAAATTCGGGGGTACCAGTGCCGATGGTAGCGGCGAGCCGGGCAGTTTTTCGAGTGCTCCGGTGCTGATTGACCCTGCCGATGACAGTATCGTATGGAATGCAGGTTTGCAGCGTTGGGAGATCAGTTTTCCGGTCACGGGGTTCAGCGGATTTTTTGCTGGCAATACACAGCAGCAATTACTGCCGCTGACGCTTACCGGCTGGCAGGCCATCAGAAAGGACGGTCGTATCCGATTGACGTGGCAGGTGGGAGGTGCCGAACCATCGGCCCGTGTATTCGAAATACAGCGCAGCCTCGATGGGCGCAGGTTCCAGTCTATTGGGCAAGTGCCCAACCGCGGAGGTGGTAGTCATAGCTTCACAGATGATACTAGCCCGGGCAGCGCTGTCTGGTACCGCCTGGCATGGCGTACAAGCAGTGGCCAGGCCCTTTCAGCCATCATCATGGTGGCTGCTTTGCCCGGACAAGCGGGCTGGCAGCTTAGGCCCAATCCGGCGCACGGGCACATTTGGCTACAACCAGCTGGTGCCGCAATTGAAGCACCTTTTAGAGTAGTGGCAGCCAACGGCAGGGTGCACCTGAGCGGCACCTGGCGGGCAGGCCAGCCCATTGAGATAGCAACGCTACAGCCCGGGTTATACCGGCTGGTAGTCAGCTAT
>CANHEC010000165.1 GCA_947459455.1 Chitinophagaceae bacterium | reverse complement strand
TATTGGTTTGCTGCCAGCTGTTGCCGCCATCGTCGCTGCGGTATACGCCGCCTTTGTCGCCTTCTGCTTCTATGTTGGCATACACCCGTTGGGGATTGGCCCGGCTCACATCTATGGCCGCTTTGCCCAGCGCTGCGGGCAGTCCGTTTTGTAGTTTTTGCCAGGTGCGGCCCCCGTCGGTGCTTTTGTACAGGCCACTGCTCGGCCCGCCGCTGATCACCTTCCACGGTAGCCGGCGGTGGTCCCACATGGCGGCGTACAAGATGCGTGGGTTGCGCATATCCAGGCTCAGGTCGGCGCAGCCGGTGTTTTCATCTATATACAGGGTGCGTTGCCAGGTGCTACCGCCATCGGTACTCAAGTAAATGCCCCGATCGGCCGAAGGACCGTGCACGGCCCCCTGAGCGGCTACCCATACGATGTCGGGATTGGTAGGGTGCACCCGGATGGCTGCGATGTGCAACGTCTTTTCCAGCCCCAGGTGGCGCCATGTTTTACCGGCATCGGTGCTTTTGTACACGCCATCGCCGGCCGAGGTCATTACGCCTCGCACGGCATGCTCGCCCATGCCTACATATACTACGTTGGGGTCGCTTTCGCTTACCGCTATGGCACCTACCGAGCCCGTTTTGAAGAATCCATCCGAAATGTTTTCCCAGCTGTTGCCGGCGTCTTCGGTTTTCCAAACACCGCCGCCCGTGCTACCCATGTAGTAGGTGAGTGGCTGGCCTGGTACGCCGGTGCAGGCTACGCTGCGTCCGCCGCGGGTAGGGCCCAGGTTGCGCCATTGAAGGCCCTTCAGCTGAGCGGCTGACAGGCCGGGGGACGGCGCTACTGTCACATTAGTGGAAGAGGTTTTCGCTTTTTTGCCCGGTTGTGCAATGGCGGGCATCAGCATGGCAAAGCAAGCTGCAGGCAGCAGCGTCCATTTCTTCATGTGGTAAATGTTTTGGCTCATTATTGGACGCTGAATGTAAGCAATCGTAGAGGCTTAAACCACACGGCCTTGCCAGCGACCCGAGCGGATGTACCACCAGGCAGGCACAAACAGGCTGATCCAGTATACCCACTCGCTGATCCAGCCCCAGGCTACCGATAGGTGCCAGTGCTCTACCACCAGGTATACGTATACGCAATACATAATAATGGCAAACAGTTCAATGGCAAACGTAACCTTGCTTTGGCCGGTGCCGGTCACGGCATTGAGGTACACGGTGCTAAACGGCATGAGCAGCATGGCCACCGTGACCACCCGTACCACCGGCATGGCGGCGGCCACAAAGCTGGCATCTTGCCCATAAATGGCCAATATGGCCTGCGGTACTGCATTTACCAATACAAACACCAACAGCGAAAAGCCGAGGCTGAGGCGAATGATGCGGCCCAGCAGCGGCTGTACCCAATCTTCGCGGCCCTGACCTATTACATTGGCCACCATGGCATTGCTGGTAGCAGCAAAGGCCCAGGTGAATGAACCGAAGAATCCGAAGAAGTTTCGCATGGCATTGCTGATTTGCAGCGCCTGATTGCCGTGGTGGCTCATCAGCAAAAAGAAAAACTGCCAGCTGACGATGCTGATACCGTGCTGAAACATGAGCGGGGCGCTCATTTGCAGAATCAGGCGGTTGTTGTCTTTTTGGAAGCGCAGGCTGCTGAACAGTGCAAACCGCCGCCCGATCCCTTGGCGGTGAATGACCAGGTAAATGACAAACATGCCGGTAAACTCTGCAATGACCGAGGCCACCGCCGCTCCATTGAAGCCAAGGGCGGGCAGGCCCAGCTTGCCATAAATCAGCAGGTAGTCGAACAGCACATTGGCCAGGGTTTCGGCCAGGGTGCCCGCCACCAGGTACTTGCTTTGGTTGGTACCCACCAGTAGCGCATTGCGCAGTTGGTATACATATAAAAATGGCAAGCCCAGTACGCGGATGTTCAGAAAGCTGACGGCTTCGGCCAGTAGCTGTTCGTCGCTGATGAACAAGCGGTAGAGCGTAGGCACCAGCAGCCAGGTGAGCAGCATGCTGGCTATGGCCAGCCCCATACCTATCAGCACCCCCTGGTTAAACAGGCGGCCAATTTCATCGGGGCGGTTTTCGCCCGCCCGGCGGCTGATAAGAGCCTGCAGCCCATTATTGAGCCCGTAGCCAATGGCGGCAAAAATGAGGTAGTATACCCCGGTAAGGCCGGCTACGCCCAGGTGGTGGCCATCGGCATAGTGGCCCAAAAACACATTATTGGTAATGAAATTGAGCTGCGGTATGAGGATGGCCAGGCTGATGGGCAGCGACATACGAATAATCTGCCGATAGCCGGTATCGAGCTGCAGGCTGGGAAGGGGGGCGGGCGTGCTCATGGGCGATGTTGGGGGTGCAATGCTACCATAAATTTGCGGCCGGCTGGCCGCCGTACGGGCGTTTCGGGTGGTTTTCAGGTTGTTTTGTCCACAAGGCGACCAAAAATGTTTCAAAAAAATTTGCCACGAAGCCTATTCCCATTACCTTCGCATCCCAATTCGAAAAAAGGGTCTTTGAAATATGAGTCAGCGGATTAGAATTAAACTGCAGTCTTACGATCACAACCTGGTTGACAAGTCAGCCGAGAAAATCGTAAAAACCGTACGTAGCACAGGAGCCGTGGTAACAGGTCCTATTCCTTTGCCCACGCAAAAGAAGATTTTCACTGTACTGCGTTCGCCCCACGTAAACAAGAAAGCCCGGGAGCAGTTTCAGCTGAATACGCACAAGCGTTTGCTGGACATCTACACCAGCAGCAGCCGCACCGTTGACGCCCTCAGCAAGCTGGATCTTCCCAGCGGCGTTGAGGTAGAAATCAAAGCCTAACAGGAGGCCGAATGGCCGCCTCGAAGCAAGAAAATTGACAGTCATCTCTCAACCTGGCCAAAGAGGGCCATTGGAAAAAGAGCTCTGACAAACTGAATACCTCGCTTTTCCGAAAGCGAACAAACATATGAACAAGCCTTTCAGGGTTTGTTTACTACCGGTACTTCTACTTGGCCCTACAGCGGCCAAAACCACAGAAAAGGTCGGTAGCTAAACTGGGATTGAATTTGGCCTCGACGCCGGATGTCCTTCTAACCCTGCCGGGCACAAACCGATAAAGAATGAAAGGTATCATTGGCAAGAAAGTCGGGATGACCAGCATATTCGATCCCAACGGCAAGCAAGTAGCTTGCACTATCGTAGAAGCTGGTCCTTGCGTTGTATCGCAGGTAAAAACCGTTGATGCAGACGGCTACAATGCCCTCCAGCTGGCATTTGGCGACAAGAAAGAAAAGCACGCCACCAAGGCCGAAGTAAACCACTTCGCCAAGTCTAACAACGCTCCCAAACGTTTCGTAAAAGAATTCCGTGATTACTCACTCGAGAAAGCTCTGGGTGATGTAGTCACTGTTGACATTTTTGCCGAAGGCGAAAAAGTGGACGTGGTAGGTACCACCAAGGGCAAAGGCTTTCAGGGCGTTGTAAAGCGCCACGGCTTTAGCGGTGTGGGCGAGGCCAGCCACGGTCAGCACGATCGTCAGCGGGCTCCGGGTTCAATTGGTAACTCATCGGACGCCAGCCGCGTATTCAAGGGTATGCGCATGGCCGGCCGCATGGGTGGCGACCGGGTGAAGATGAAAGGCCTGAAAGTGGTGAAAATTTTCCCCGAAAAGAATTACATCCTCATCAGTGGTTCGGTTCCCGGCCACAACGGTTCGATCGTTTTAATCCAGAAGTAATTGTAAACCGAGCCGGCCCGCCCGGTGCGAAACACAAAAGCTATGACAATTGAAGTTTTAAATACAGCAGGACAAAAAACAGGTAGAACTGTTGAGCTGCCCGAAGACATCTTCGGTGTAGAGCCAAATGATCACGTGATTTACCTGGCTGTAAAGCAATACCTGGCCGCCCAGCGCCAGGGCACCCACAAGGTGAAGACCCGTATGGAAGTGAAAGGTGCCAGCCGCAAGCTGCACAAGCAAAAGGGTACTGGTGGTAGCCGTAAGGGTAATATCCGTAACCCCTTGTACAAGGGTGGTGGTACCATCTTCGGCCCCAAGCCCCATGGCTACGACCATAAGCTGAACCGCCGTGTGAAAGACCTGGCCAAGATCAGCGCCCTGAGCTACAAGGCAAAGGAAAACGCCATTGTGGTGATCGAAGACATCAACATGGCCGCGCCTAAAACCAAGCAGTTTGCTGGTGTAATGCAAAGCCTGGGTGTAGCCGACAAGAAAGCCTTGTTTGTGTATCCCGATATCAACGATACGCTGTACCTGAGCCTGCGCAACATCCCGAATGCCGACGGCGTACAACTGGCCGATATCAATACCTACGACATCATGAACGCCGATGTGATGGTACTGTCTGAGTCGGCTGCCAAAATTTTTGCTGAAGCCGAAGCCGGTGAAGAAGCTTAATTAAAAATCGATTAACACGCTGAGCAATGAAACTGACAGACGTATTGATAAAGCCGGTACTCACCGAAAAAGTGAACAAGCAAATTGAAGCTAAGCGCAGCTACACCTTTATTGTAGACCGCAAGGCCAACAAGCTTGAGATCAAAAAAGCGGTGGAAGAATTCTACGGCGTAAGCGTAACGGATGTGAACACTCTGGTGATGCCTGGCAAAGCAAAGGCACGCTTCACTAAAAGTGGTTTCATCACCGGCCGCAAGCCTGCCAAAAAGAAGGCAGTAGTAACTGTAGCAGAGGGCGAAGAGATTAACCTGTACGGCGAAATCTAAGCGATATCCGCTACCTACGAATCAAAAACAGAATGGCAACCAACCGCCGCGAAGTGTTGAAATAAAAAAACTAGCAGATCAGTAAAATGGCACTTAAGAAGTATAAACCAATGACCGCCGGCACCCGCTGGAAGATTGGTAACGCATACGCTGAAATTACTACCAACGAGCCCGAGAAGAGCTTGCTCGAGCCCATCAAGGGCACTGGCGGCCGCAACGCACAGGGCCGTCGTACCATGCGCTATATTGGCGGTGGTCACAAAAAGAAGTACCGTATCATCGATTTCAAGCGCAACAAGCAGAACATCGAGGCTACCGTTGTTTCGGTAGAATACGACCCCAACCGTACCGCTTTCATCGCTTTGGTGCAATACACCGACGGCGAAAAGCGATACATCCTGGCTCCCCAGGGCATCCAGGTAGGTCAGACCGTGATCTCGGGTGAGACTGTAGCCCCTGAACTGGGTAACTGTCTTCCCATGAAGAACATGCCGCTGGGTACCAACATCCACAACATTGAAATGCAGCCTGGTCAGGGTGGCAAGCTGGTGCGCAGCGCCGGTACTGCAGCACAACTGGCCAACAAAGAAGAAAGCTACGCTGTACTGAAAATGCCTTCTGGCGAACTGCGCAAGGTGCTCATCAACTGCTACGCTACCGTAGGTGTGGTAAGCAATGGTGATCACAACCTGCAGAGCATGGGTAAAGCCGGTGCCAACCGCTGGCGTGGTATTCGCCCCCGCAACCGTGGTGTGGCTATGAACCCTGTAGATCACCCAATGGGTGGTGGCGAAGGCCGTGCATCTGGTGGTCACCCACGCAGCCGTACGGGCAAGTACGCCAAGGGCGAAAAGACCCGTACCAAGGGCAAGGGCAGCGACAAGCTGATTTTGCAGCGCCGCGATGGCAAGAAGCTGGCTAAGTAATTTGAAGATTGACTAAAGCCCGTCTGAAGCGCAATTTTCAAATGTTCAAAATTTCAAATTAACGAATTCAATATGGCTCGTTCAATTAAAAAAGGACCTTACGTTGATGTGAAGCTCGAGAAGAAAATCGTAGCTATCAACGAT
>CANHEC010000164.1 GCA_947459455.1 Chitinophagaceae bacterium | reverse complement strand
TACGCCATGTTTTGTTATCGAAAAAAATACCAGTTATCAGTTCATGCAAACATTGCAGGGTAAAACAGCCATCATCGTTGGAGCCGGCATTGTGGGCCTGGCCCATGCCCGTTCGTTGTTGCTACGGGGCTATCAGGTGCAGGTGTTTGAGCGGCACCCGGCAGCGGTGGGGGCCTCCATCCGAAACTTTGGGATGGTGTGGCCCATTGGGCAGCCCGATGGCCCCTTGTACGAGCGGGCCATGCGCAGCCGCCACATTTGGCAGGAGCTGTGCCAGCAGGCTGGCATTTGGTACGATGCGGTGGGAAGCCTGCATGCAGCTACCACTGCATTGGAGGCAACCGTGATGCAAGAGTTGGCCGGGCTGTACCAACATCGGGGTGTCCGCTGGCTGTCGGCTGCTGAACTGGCTGCCAAAGGTGCCGCCAGCCACCGACACCACTGCCAGGGCGCACTGTGGAGCCCTACCGAAATGATAGTAGAAGCCCGCCAGGCTATTGGGCAGGTGGCCGGCTGGCTGCAGGCGCAGGGGGTGGCGTTTCACTTTGGCACCGCCGTTGCCGAAGCAGGCAGCGGCAGGGTAGTGGCCGGCGGCCGCCACTACGAGGCCGATCTGGTGCTCATTTGCTCGGGCGCCGATTTTGAGACCATCTACCCACAGCATTTTGCGCAAGCGCCCATTACCCGCTGCCAACTGCAAATGATGCGGCTGGCGGCGCAGCCCGCCGGCTATCACATGGGGCCGGCCCTGTGTGGCGGGCTTTCGCTCATTCACTACAAAAGTTTCGAAGCGGCCCCCTCGCTGGGTGCGCTGCGTGCCCACTACCAGCAGCAAATGCCGCAGTACCTGGCGGCCGGCATTCATGTAATGGCCTGCCAAAGCCCGACGGGCGAAATAACAGTGGGCGATACCCACGAGTACGGGCTGCACCTCACGCCATTCGACCGGGCGGAGTGGAACCAATGGGTGCTGCAATACCTGGACAGCTTTGCCAGTTTTCCGCAGCGGGCGGTGGCACAAACCTGGAACGGGCAGTATGCCAAGCTGACCAATGGGGCTACCGAGTGGGTGGCCGAGCCCGAACCGGGCGTTTGGGTAGTAAACGGATTGGGCGGCGCCGGCATGACGCTCAGCTTTGGGCTGGCCGAGGAGTTGGCTGCCAAATGGTAGCCGTGGCCTATCAGCGGCATTCCTGCTGTTAATTGTACTACACGCTTTGTTCGGATTTGTGTCCAGTTTGGTTGAACATTTTGATGTTTAAACGGCGATGTTGTTCCGTTGAAATTCAATTGGGTGTGGACCTGGCAGGCCGTGCCTGGGTACTTGCTTCCAGTTGGCTCACGCTGAATATCAGACGGTTAGCGACGCGGGCAATGCAAGCATCCGATTGTGGATCAAGAGAAACTTGACAGAAGTCAAGATAATGTTGCAACATTGAGTTTTCCACAGACTTGAGCGGGATAAAACAATGTTTGAACATTGAAAAGCAGCCAAACTCAGTCTGTTCGCATTTTTGAAGCCTTCAGTTCAACAAAAAGATTGGGTTTTCCACATCGGGCTCTTTTTAGATCAATGCAGCAACATTGATTGTGAAACAGTGGCTTAAGTAGCTGCTTTTCAGCCTTGTAGCAGGTTTTGCTGGGCTTGTAGTGCGGATGCTACATTTGGCCGTGGGCCGTACTACCCGCAGGCGGTTATTTTGCCGGGCCCGAACTTTAGGCGGCAGCAGCCGTTTATTTGTTTTGCCCTCACATTTTGTAATAGCAGCATGAGCGTACTGAAGCAAATAGCCGAATACCTGTACCTGAGTAAAAAGGATCCGAACCAGCCCCGCACCCAGTGGCTGAAGTATATGCACGGCATCAACCGTATCTCCATCCTGCTTTTTTTGCTGGCCATGGTGATACTGGTGGTCAAGCTGCTGATCAAAATGTAATCCTCAATTCTTAGCGGCCAAAAAGCTGCCGATGAGCCTGGCAGCATTGGCAGAGGCATGTCCGCCGCCGGCCAACAGCTGGCGCAGGCTGGCATAGTGGGCAGCCATGGCACTGCGGGCCTCCTCGTCTTGCAGCAGGGGCCGCAGGTTGGTTACCAGTTTGTCTACCCGCAGGTCGTGCTGTATCAGTTCTGTCAGCACCGGCCGGTCCATAATCAGGTTTACCAGCGAAATGTATCTGATAGTGATGAGCCGCTTGGCAATGGCGTAGCTGATGGGATTGCCCTTGTAGCACACTACTTCGGGCACGCCAAACAGGGCCGTTTCCAGGGTAGCGGTACCGCTGGTGACCATGGCGGCACGGGCCTGCCGCAGCAGGTCGTAGGTAAGGCCGCCCACGGCACTTACATTGGCATAGCCGGCCAAAAATGGCTTGTAAAAACTCTCTTCCATGCCCGGCGCCATCGCCACAATAAACTGGTAGTCGGGGAAATGCTGGCTCGCCGCCAGCATAATGGGCAGTTTGGCCTTTATCTCTTGCCGGCGGCTACCCGGTAAGATGGCCACAATGGGCCGATCGCTCAGGCTGCCAATGCGTGGTTGGTGCCCATCTACCGCTTCTACCAGCGGATGGCCCACGTAGTGCACCGGCCATTGCCATTTTTGCTGGTAGTAGTCTTTTTCAAAGGGCAGTATCACCAGCATTTGATCAATGCATTGCTTCATCATTTTTACCCGCCCTTCCTTCCAGGCCCATACCTGCGGGCTGATGTAGTAAATGACCCTGATACCCTGCGCCTTGGCCCATTTGGCAATGCGCAGGTTGAAGCCGGGATAGTCAATCAAAATGAGGGCATCGGGCCGGTCGGCCAGTATATCGGCTTTGCAAAAGCGGATATTGGCCAAAATGGTGCGCAGGTTCATCAGCACTTCGGCAAAGCCCATAAAGGCGAGGTCGCGGTAGTGCTTTACAATGTGGCCGCCGGCAGCCTGCATATGGTCGCCGCCCCAGCACCTGAATTCGGCCCGGCTATCCTGTGCGGCCAGCGCCTTCAGCAGGTTGCCGCCGTGCAAGTCGCCCGAGGCTTCACCAGCTATCACATAGTATTTCATGCCTGCAGGTTCTGTGTTTGCTATTAAAAAATGATTGGCGCCACCGGGCTTTTCAGCCAAAAAACTTGACCAGCAGCGAGGCCACGCCATACAGCAGCGACATGGCAAAAATGCCTTTGGCCGTTTGGTCGCGGCGGGTATTTACATACCAGGTAAAAAGGCCCACATTCAGCAGCAGGCATACCACCGTGAGGCTGGCCAGCAGGCGCTTCTCGATTTTGAGGTAGGCCAAAAAGCTGCCCCACTCGTTGGGGTAAATGCGCCAGTAGTAAAAGACGGCGATGCCTGCCAGCGGCAGCAGCCCGCCCAGCAGCAGGCCCAGTTTCAGGTTGTCGCGTTTCAGGAAGCCCATGGCCAGTTGTCGCTTAGTTGTTGTTTCAGGTGGTAATTGGTAAAATCGATGGCAATGGGCACCACGCTTACGTAGTGGTGGTCCAGCGCCCACACATCGGTATCGGTGCCTTCGTCTTTGTTTACAAATTCGCCGGTGAGCCAGTAGTAGCGCCGGCCGTGCGGATCGGTACGTTCGTCAAAGTCCTCTTCGTATTTGGCATAGGCCTGGCGGCATAGTTTGATGCCGGCTATCAGCTCGGCAGCCACGTTGGGGATGTTCACATTCAGCAAAAAATGCTTTTCCTTTTCCATGCCCAGTATCTTTTCTACCATGCTGCTGATCAGCTGTTTGGAGGCCGAAAAGTCGGCTTCCATGCTGTAGTCGCACAGGCTGAAGCCCACCGATGGAATGCCCTCGATCGCGGCTTCCATGGCGGCACTCATGGTACCGCTGTAAATCACGTTGATGGCATGGTTGGCGCCGTGGTTGATGCCGCTGAGGCAGAGATCGGGCTTGCGGTGCAGCACTTTGTCTACGGCCAGCTTTACGCAGTCGGCCGGGGTGCCGCTTACCTGCCAGCTTTGGATGCCCGGCCACATGTGCACCTTGTTCATGCGCAGCGGATGGCCAATGGTAATGGCGTGGCCCATGCCACTTTGCGGTTTATCGGGGGCCACCACCACCACTTCGCCCAGGTGCTGTACCGCCTCTACCAGGGCCCGTATGCCGGGGGCGGTAATGCCGTCGTCGTTGGTAATGAGAATAATGGGTCGTTCTGCAGCCGTGTTCATGGCGGTAAAAGTAAGCCGAACGGGCGGGCCTGACTGTCAATACTATGCAAGGTTTTGCACCGGGCGTGCCAAATTTTTTTAGTTTCAAATGCCAAATTGTTTAGTAATATTGCCAAAATCATTTGCCATGAGCTTTGCCGGTAAAAACATGAAGTACCTGCGTAAAACCCGGGGTTGGACGCAGGAAGAGTTTGCCAATAAGGTGGGCATTAAGCGCAGCCTGGTGGGCGCCTACGAAGAAGAGCGGGCCGAGCCCCGGCTGGATGTGCTGGAGGTGATCTGCCAGCTGTTCAAGCTAAGCCTGGACGATATTTTGCTGAAGGACCTGAGCGACGCCGGCGAAACTTATTTGGCGAAGCGCCGCCAGATCAAATTGGGGGCCGACCGGGCTGCTGCCATCCAGTTTGTACCGGTAAAAGCGGCTGCCGGCTACCTGGCCGGGTACAACGATCCGGAGTTTGTAGACGAACTGAACACCTTTACCCTGCCCATGCTGGGCCCCGGCGAGTACCGGGCTTTTGAAATAATAGGCGATAGCATGCTGCCCACACCCAGTGGCAGCGTAATAGTGGGCGAAAAGGTGGACAATTTTGAGTACGTGAAAAACGATACGGCCTGCATTGTGGTGAGCCGCACCGATGGCATTGTGTACAAGCGGGTACAAAAGCTGCCAAAGGAAAAAGCTACCCTGACACTGGTAAGCGATAACCCCAACTACCCGCCATATACCGTAAAGGCCGACGAGGTAGCTGAAATATGGAAGGCGCAACTGGTGATCAGCAAGCCGCAGGAAAAGCCGGTATGGGATGTAAGCCAGCTGGCCAATGTAGTCAGCTCGCTGCACCAGCAGCTGAGCAGCCTGCAAATGAAATAGCACGTGGAATAATGCAATACAAGCTGTGCCAATGGGTTAGTAAGTAAGGCAAGCTGACAGCCTCCGCTTTTGCGGGGGCTGTGTTGCGTATGGGGGGAGTGTGGATATGCAAGTTCTCTTAAAATATCTGGTGTTATCATTCGTTCTCCTTAAATCGACCAAGCCTTACCTCCTGCAGCAAATTCAATTCGCTGAGAGCATGCAGCCATTTCTTAAGCCAATTAAAATCGGCGCTTCCCAAATCAAAATCCATTCGAATCCCATCAGCTTCTTTTTGTATTTGCCAGTTGTGCACTACGCCGAATTGTCTGCCTTTAACTTCGCTCTGTTCGTTGATTGCATCCGTTGTACTGTTAGTTGCTTCCAACACTTTTTCTATTTGCATGCCTGCTACCGGTAACAACAATGCGGACATGTACATATCTATGGCACCGGTTTTCACCTCAAAGTTTAAATTCTTCAGTTTAAAAGGCAAGCTGCTAGGGCCGTAGAGGGCCCTGAGAAAGGCAGCAGTGTCAAGTTTTTCAATCCAAAAATCGAGGTCATTGCAATCTGGGAGTTCGGATGGAAGATATACTCGGCCTGACCGGGTGCGCCAATACACGTAGCATATCGACATAGATGCCCCCACGCAGATATTAGATTCCCACCAACTGATACCCCCCGGTGAATAGCCTTCGTAAAAGCGGTTAAGCCCACCCGTAATGCATACGCCTTTTGGTATCTTCTGCCACTTGAAGTGATGCAATAACCACTTCTCCAGCTGCT
>CANHEC010000163.1 GCA_947459455.1 Chitinophagaceae bacterium | reverse complement strand
GGTAGAAGTAAAATGGCATTTGTGTTTGGCGGTATACCCGGTAGCGTACTTCGGCGCCATCAATGGCATTGCCGGCAAAGCCGGTGGCCATGCCTTTGGCTACCAGCACCTGGTTCAGGCGGTACTCGCCGGTCATCGGCAGCAGCTTTACTTCAAAGCGGGGGCGTTTGTATTCTTCTACCTGCACGTAGGCAGCATAGCGTTGGTCGCCGCTTTGTACTTCTACCCTGAACTGGCCGGTGAGGCCGCTGCCGGGCAAGGCAAAGCTGCCATTGATACTGGCGTACTCGTTGGGCTGCAGGCGCTGGCTGCTCACCAACTGGTTATTGGCATTAAAAAGCTGCACCTCCACCGCAGTGGCGGGCAGATACAATTCACTCAACTTGGTTTCAGGGTTTTGTGCCACGCCAATGGCTTTGAAATAGAGGGTTTGCCCCGGGCGGTAAAGGCCCCGGTCGGTAAATAGAAAATAGCGGTGCTTCTTCGGTATTTTCTGCCCCAGCACCGGCACCTCCTGCTCTTCGTCGTCCCAACTGCGTTCGTAGTAGTACTCGCCATCACGGGTGTGCAGGCGGTCTTGCTGGTGGCGTATTTCGTAGGTGGTTTGCTGTTCGTAGCGGTTGCCTTTGCCCATGGCTGGCAGTATGGCCAATCCATTGTTGTCGGTGGTCAGCAGCTCGCCTTTGATATCGGTATAGCGGCGCTTTTCGTAGTCGTAGCGGCGCTGCCACAGTTGCACGGTTGCCTTGGGCAGTGGCATGCCGGTTTGCCTGTGCAGCACATACAGGTGGCGCTGGTGCTGCACATGGGCTATGTTGCTCACATGAAAGAATGCTGCACTCAGGGCGTTTTCAACGGTCTTGAAATTCGGGTGGGTGCTGGCCACCAGCCAGTATTCGCCGGCCGGCAGGGCTTCTATTTTTATTTCGGCACTGTGCTGTCGGTAGTCGTCCATGGTGGGCAGCACCTGCTGCCATTGGCGCAGGGCGGGCTGTTTCAGCAGGTGTTTAAACCAGTCTTCATCGCGGTAGCTTTCAAATTCTTCCAATGCTTTGTTCTTTGGAATGAGCCGCAGATAAACGAGGTTGGTGTTTGTAAAGCTGAGCCGGGCCCTGCATGGCAGCTGAATGGCATTTACTTTTTCCACCTGCATGCTGAGTGCCGGCTTTTGCAAGGTGGCCAGCAGGTAGCGGGCTTTGTCGGCCCACAGGGTGCCGGGGTGTTTTTGCGACACAGCCATGGCCAGGCGGGCAGCTTGCGCCAGTGCCATTTTATCTTCAGCTGTGCCCGTGGCGGGTTGGTAGTCGTTGCCTTTTTCCTGCCACCATTCGGCCAGCGCCAGGCCGGCCTGGGCCGCATCGGGCTGCGAAGGGTATTGGTGCCAGGTATGCTCCAGCCATTCCTTTAGCAGCTGCTGCTTGCCGGGGTTGGTACTGTTGCTTTTTACAAATCGGTAGCGCCGCATGTCCACGTCTATCAATGCTGCTGTATCGGGCTGGGCCAGCCGGTAGCTCAGCAACTGCTGGTACAGCACAACGGCCTTGTACAGGCGATGGGTGCTATCGGCAGTTTGGTAGCGGTGGCGTACAAATAGTTTGGGGGGCGCCAGGGCGGCTGCATCATCCAGCAAAAATGCCTGCTGGGGCCGGGGGCCTTCGTAGCTGTCCTGCTCCAGGTAGTCGAGTGCTTTGTGCGCCAGCAGATCGTACAAGGTGGGGCGCAGTTGGCGTTGGCCTTTCAGCAAAATGGGGTCGTAGGCCTGCAGGCTGGTGGCTTGCAGCAGGGCTGCATTTTGCAGCGATGCCTGATAGTGGTACCAAATGCGCTGGTCGAAATCCTGCACACTCCAGGTGGCGGGCTTTTTCGGGTCGGGGCGTGTGCTGGCCTGCCGCTCCATGATCTGCCAGCGTTTGGCATCCAGGTAGTCGTAGTACACATCGGCCAGCAGGCTGTGCAGTAGCTGGCGCAGGGGCTGGGTATTGTTTTGTTTCAGTTCCTGCTCCAGCAGGGCAATGGTTTTGTCGTACTCGTCTTCCTGCAGGCTGCGCAGCAGGTGCCCTTTGGCTATGATGGCTTTCAGCAGTTGTGCTTCCTGCTTATCGGCACGGGCTTGCAGGTACAGTTTGTCTATCAGCGGCGCCGCCGTTTTGGGTAGTTGTTTGGCCAGCAGCGAATCAATGCGTTGCCAGGCTTTATCGTAGTTGAATTTGGATTGGGCCGAGAGCAGGTGTGCGACAAAAAACGAAAGGGTAAGGAGGATACAACGGATGTTGGTCATGCCAATGGGTTTGTTGGTAAAATACTGTTTTAGGGCTACAGCAACAGGATGTAATGAAACGCAATTTTTCACAGCTGGCGTCATAAAAAAAGCCGGCGCAGGGCCGGCTTAACATTATTTCTACAAACGATGCTTACGCTTTTTGCTGAATAGCGGCGGCCATTGTTTTACCAATATCGGCGGGGCTGGCTACCACGTGGATGCCGCACTCTGCCATGATCTTCATTTTGGCAGCGGCGGTATCGTCGGCACCGCCTACAATGGCACCGGCGTGGCCCATGCGGCGGCCGGGAGGAGCAGTTTGGCCAGCTATAAAGCCTACCACCGGCTTGGTACCATTTTCTTTGATCCAGCGGGCAGCTTCAGCTTCCATGCCGCCACCTATTTCGCCTATCATCACAATGCCTTCTGTAGCGGGATCGTTCATCAGCAGTTCTACCGCTTCTTTGGTGGTGGTGCCAATGATGGGGTCGCCACCAATACCAATGGCGGTGGTGATGCCGAGGCCGGCTTTGGCTACCTGGTCGGCGGCTTCATAGGTGAGGGTACCGCTTTTGCTCACAATGCCAATACTGCCTTTTTTGAAAATAAAGCCGGGCATGATGCCCACTTTGCACTCATCGGCTGTAATAATGCCGGGGCAGTTGGGCCCGATCATGCGGGTGCTTTTGCCCTGCAGGTAGTTTTTCACTTTTACCATGTCCTGCACGGGAATGCCCTCGGTGATGCACACCACCAGTTCGATACCGGCATCGGCAGCCTCCATCACGGCATCGGCAGCAAAAGCCGGCGGCACAAATATGATGCTCACATTGGCGCCGGTATTCTTCACAGCATCAGCCACGGTATTAAACACCGGACGGTCGAGGTGGGTGCTGCCACCCTTGCCGGGCGTTACGCCGCCCACTACCTGGGTGCCGTAGTCTATCATTTGCGAGGCATGAAACGTGCCTTCTGTACCGGTAAAGCCCTGTACAATTACTTTGGAATCCTTATTCACTAAAACACTCATGGCAAAAGTTTAAAGCAGGTACTCGATTCTTAAAAAGTGCTGCAAAAGTAGGGGAAGGGGGGCACAATAGACATGCTGCTATTTTACTACTCATAACCCCAGGTAATGGAGCCCCAGTAGCTCTGCCAGTCAGCTGTTTGGTCGGCTGTGTGCGGCACCATTTTTACCAGGCTTATCATCCAGCGCCCTTCAGCCGTTACCGGTACTTCTATGCGGCCATTGGTCATGGGTAGGTCGTAGTGTTCTACCGTGCCGGTTTTGCTGCGGTGCCACACTTTTACCGTGGCCTGCGGCAGGGGCCGCTGTTTAAAAAACACGTTGAATACCACCTGGCCACTTTTTTTGATGGCGTACGGGTTTTGAAGGGGTACAATATCCAGCGGGAGCTCGGTGGGGTAGTTCACCGGGTGCAGGGTGCGGCCATTTTGCAGCAGGGTTTTCACACTGCGCTGGTAGTATTCACGGCCCATGGTGCTGTCTTTGCCTTGTTCTTTGCGCCATTGCAGCACATCGGTCAGTCCGTCTTCCTGCAGGTAGGCAGCAAAGGCAGCGGGGGCCAGTTCTATGAACGTATTGCTACCATTGTACACCAGTGTTTGGGTACCTTCCAGCGGGGCTTGCAGGTGCAGCGAGTCGCCAACGGCTGGCAGCAGGGTAGCCGCCGGCAGTGCCACGGCTTGCTGGTGATTTAATAAACTCAGCAGGCGCACTTTGCTGAAATCGCCTTTCCAGTTATCGCCGCTAAAATGCTCGCCCACCCGAAAGCGGACCACGAAGGTTTTTCCGGAAAAGCGAACCGGCTCCAGCCAAAATTCATGCGCCTTTACCGTGGTGAACAGCAGCAAAAAGCCAGCTGCCAGCATCGCTTTTTTCATGTTCATTGGTTTGAAGTGGCAGACGCGTCGGGCGGTACTTGTCCGCGGGCCTCCATCATGCGCATCTGCTTGGCATCCTGCAAAAACTCGGAAGCGAAAATGAAGTTGTTCAGCTTTTCATCGTCGCTGAAGATAATGTCCTTGTTGCTCCCCGTCCACTGCTTGTAGCCCTGGTACATGTACAGGATATTGTCACCTATTTCCATCACACTGTTCATGTCGTGGGTATTGATGACCGTGGTGGTGTTGAATTCAACTGTCAGCTCTTTGATCAGTTTGTCAATCACCATGCTGGTTTGCGGATCCAGGCCACTGTTGGGTTCATCTACAAACAGAAATTTGGGATTGAGTACGATAGCCCGTGCAATCCCCACTCTTTTTTTCATGCCACCGCTTATTTCGGCAGGAAACTTCTTGTTGCTGTCCTTCAGGTTCACACGTTCCAGTACCTCGTTCACCCGCTTTAGTTTGGTTTCGTAACTGTCGCGGGTAAACATATCGAGCGGAAACATCACGTTTTGCTGTACCGTCATGCTGTCAAATAGGGCGGAGCCCTGAAACAACATGCCAATTTTCTGGCGCAGTTGCTTTCGCTCTTCGCGGCTCATTTGCACCATGTCCTGCCCTTCGTACACGATGGCACCCTGATCGGGTTCGAACAAGCCGACCAGGCATTTCATGAGCACTGTTTTGCCACTGCCACTGCTGCCAATAATCAGGTTGCACTTGCCAGGGTGAAAATCAGCGCTGATATCGTACAGTACCGTACGATCGCCAAAAGATTTTTTGAGATGGTCTACCTGTATCATGCCGGCTTCAGCATTAGGAGGGTGAGAATATAATCGGCCAACAGAATGAGGATACAACTGACCACCACTGCCAGTGTGCTGCTGCGGCCTATTTCGAGGGCGCCGCCTTTTACATTGTACCCAAAATAGGCCGATATGCTGCTGATGAGATAAGCGAACGTAAAAGCCTTGGTCATCGCCACCGTTATGTTGAAGGGTTTGAAGCCCTCCAGTAAGCCACGGTCGTATGTATTGGTATCAATGATGCCGGTAAGATCGCCTACAAAACGACCGCCCCACAGCGATACAATGATGCTGAGTGAAATGAGCATGGGAACGGTAAGCAGGGCCGCCGCTACCTTGGGCAGTATCAGGTAGGTCTTGGTGTTGATGCCCATGATCTCCAGCGCATCAATTTGCTCGCTGATGCGCATGTTGCCCAGTTCGGAGGCGATTTTACTACCTACCACACCCGCCAACACAATACAGATAACGGTGGGCGACAGTTCCAGGATCATACTGTCGCGTACAATAACGGCAATGGTACTTCGTGGTATCAGGTTGGTGACCAGCTGGTAGGCAGTTTGCACGGTCATAACAGCGCCCAAAAACACCGAAATAATCAGCACAATCGGCAGCGACCCGAACCCAATTTCAACGCACTGGTGCATGAATTCCTTCCAGTACATTTTTTCATTCTCCGGACGGGCAAACATCCCCTTGATGGTGATGATGTAGCGTCCCAGATGTTCGAACAAAGGCATGGGTCAAAATAAGCAAATACCTGCCACAATTGGCCGCAATAATGATGGGCGAAAACGTTAAGCCTGTTTACCGCGGCGCTGCCACCACTTGCGGCGGCCGGCATCGGCTACGGGG
>CANHEC010000162.1 GCA_947459455.1 Chitinophagaceae bacterium | reverse complement strand
GAGTGTCTCATTGCCTTGCCCCTTCAAAAAACGTTCGATCCAGCTGGCATCAATCTTAATGGCTGCTATAAGCTGGCCCAACTGGTCATGCAGTTGGCTGGCAATCTCTCTTTTTTCGGTTTCACGGGTTTGTTGCAGGTGATTGGAAAGTGCCCTTAGTTCATCGGTGAGCAGCAAGGTTTCCAACTGGGATTCTTTCAATTTCGTAATATCTACAGCAGTGCTGGATATATGTGTTGGACGTCCGTTTGCATCGCGGTGCGCCAGCACCACCTGCCACACGTTTACCGCTTCGCCCTCTTTGTTTTTGAAATGGTTTTCGCCCTCCCAAATACCATGCTCCTGCAAATGCACCGCAATTGCGTTCGAAACACTTACATCGGCTTCAATATGAACATCTGATACCGTATACTTTGTAACATCCTCATCGTACGACAAACCATTGACCCGTCGAAATGCCCGGTTGGCAAAAATGAAGCGATGCTGCATGTCGATGATGGACACGTAGGTGGTCGTATTGTCAATAATCTCCAACAACCGTCGCTGAGATTCTTCCAGCACTTTTCGATCGGTGATATTGTCCTTTACTGCCAGGTAGTGGGTAATGGCGCCCTCATCATTTAAGATGGGCGTGATGGTGGCTAGCTCCCAATACTCTTCGCCATTTTTTTTCTGGTTGCAAAACTCGCCCTGCCACGACTGTTTGGCCGTAAGGGCTTGCCACATGCGTTTGTACTCTTCCTCCGTGGTAACGCCCGACTTCAGGATTCGTGGATTTTGTCCCAACGCCTCGGCTTCTGTATATCCAGTCAGGCGGCAAAAGGCCGGATTTACATACTCAATATTGCCGTCTACATCGGTAATGACTACCGATGAATAGCTCTGCTCAATGGCTCGGTTGATGATGCGGAGCTGCTTGGCTGTATCGGCCTGCTGGCGGCGGTAGCGATGAAAGGCCAGCGAGAAGCTGAGATTGGCAGCGGTGCGCTTCAGCAAGAGTAGTTCGTGCTCATTGAACCAATTGGGCTCTTCGGCATACAGCGACCATACAGCACGTACGCGGCCTTCCACCATCAGCGGTAGCGACACCGAAGAACGAAAACCGTATTCTACAGCCAGGTGTTGCCAGGGCTGCATGATGGGGTCGGTCAAAATATCATTGGAAAAGAAAACCTGGGCGGTTCGATATGCTGTACCGGTAGGACCTTTCGACAGCGGCGAATCGTCCAAAGGAATGTTGCGTAGATTATCCAAATAGTCAGCCTGGCCCGCTTTGTAGTGCGGTACAATGACGGAATCTGACTCATCGGGCAGGCCTATCCATGCCAGTTTGAAGCCGCCGATGCTGACGGCAATGTCACAGGATTTCTGAAAAAGCTTTTCTTCCTCGGTCTCATGAAGGGCCAGATCGTTCATTGCGGTCAACAGATCGAAGTAGCGTTTGCTGTTGGCCAATATCATGGCTTGCTGTAGCTGTGCCGATTGGTACCGAACCTGCAGCAGCAAACCACCGTCGTGCGGCACCAGCATTATCTGAAACAGTTCGTTGCTTACCGGGTGACGAAACTCTTTTACAATACAGCGTTGCTGCAGCATGGCTGCACTTACCTGGTTTTGACATCGATTGCCCGTGACTGCTTCCAATACGTCAAACAAGTGCCGATAACTGGCCCAGTTGGTGCCGGTAGCCATGCTTCGCAGGGCTTTGTTGCAAAAAAGCAGCTCATACCGTGCATTGCAGGCGGCAAAGCCATCTGGCAGCGCATCGTACGAGGCGTACAAATCTTCACTGCCGCCACCTGCTGCATCTTCTGAGGCTGCGCTGAAAAAACGGTATGTTAGGCCAATCGCCATCAATGTGTCAGCATATAAAATCGACCTGCCGCTTGATTACCAAAGCATCGCAACGCATGTGTACAACCAGCATAGGATTTCAGTAGGGAAAGCTGCAAAAGGGTCCAGGGTTGAATGATTTTGCACAACACCCTAAAGGTATATAACTGCCGGCCGGAAGACAGTGTGTAGTAAAGGTTCGACAACAATATCGAAACTTGTAAAGGGCGTGAGGAGGGGCAAGCATGGTACTGGTAACACCAATAGGGCTAGCAGCAGGAAAATTAAGGGCATTAGACCGAACCAAAAATGCTCAAAATGACTATTGGCCGAATAGCATGTTGGACTTTGTTGATTTTTGGGAAAAGGCCGCCAGATACTGCTATAAAAAAACCGGCAGGACATCGCATCCAGCCGGCCTTCGTGTTTTTTTGTGGAAGCCTAAAGGCCATCAGCCTTTCAATTTCTTCACAATGTCTATGTAGCCCTGCATGCTGTCCTCGGCACTTTTGCCGCGCAGTTCGGCCCAGGCGTTGTGCTTGGCTTTGCCAATAAAATCAAATGGATTGGAAGGTCCGTCGGCAGGTGCATCTCCATCGGTGGCTTGCTTGTACAGGCTGTACAGTTGCAGCAGAATGTCGTTCGAGGGGCGCTCGGTCAGGGTTTTGCTTTCGGCCACAGCGGCTTCAAACATGGCTTTCAGGTCCATCAGTAGTCAATTTTTTTAGACTTGCAAAGTAAAGGGGGAAATCAGCGGGGCTGTATCAAATCCCACAGGTTGCCATACAGGTCGGCAAAAACCAATACGGTGCCGTAAGGTTCTTCGCTCGGGGGACGCACCATGTGTACCTGCATCGCTTGCAGGCGTTCGTAATCGGCCCAAAACTGCTGCGTGTGCAAAAACAGGAAAACGCGGCCCCCCGTTTGGTCGCCAATGTGGGCCTGCTGCGCTTCGTTGGCCGCCTTGGCCAGCAGTAGCCGGGCGCCCTGTCCGCCCGGCGGGGCCATTACTACCCAGCGCTTGGTGGGGCTCATCACGGTGTCTTCTACCAGCTCAAAGTCCAGCACCTGCCGGTACCAGCTGATGGCCTCATCATAATCCGCCACCAGCAGCGATAGCATTACCAGTTGTTTCGACATGGCGGCAAGATAAAACAGCCGCCGCCACTATGCGGGCAGGCCCAGCATTAATCGGTTTGGCGCAAAATGGCTGCTTCCACACCCCGCAGTTCGGCCAGGCCCCGCAGGCGGCCAATGGCGCTATAGCCGGGGTAGGTGGTTTTGTGCAGGTCGTCCAGCATTTGGTGGCCATGGTCGGGTCGCATGGGCAGGTGTACCCGTCGCTGCTGCATCACGGCCGAGAGGGCACTGATAACGGCCACCATGTCTACATCGCCATCCAGGTGGTCGGCTTCTACAAAATTGCCTTCGGCATCGCGGCTGGTGCTGCGCAGATGCACAAAGTGAATACGGTCGGCAAACCGCTCAATCATGGGTACCAAAGCATTATCGGGGCGCACCCCCAGCGAGCCGGTGCAAAAGCAGAGGCCGTTGGCCGGGCTGGGCACGGCGTTTAAAAAAGTAGCCAGCTGTACTTCAGTACTCACAATGCGGGGCAGGCCCAGCAGCGGGTAGGGCGGATCGTCGGGGTGAATGGCCAACCGGCTGCCCACGGCTTCGGCCACCGGCACTACTTGCTGCAGAAAATAAATGAGGTGCTGCTGCAGTCGTTGTTCGTCGATGTGCTGGTACTGCTGCAGGGCAGCCAGTACTTCGGCCGGCGTAAACGGAATATCGCTACCGGGCAGGCCCAGCAGGCAGTTTTTGAAAACCTGCTCCCGCTTATCGGCGGGCATACTGTCGTAATAGGCTTTGGCTTCGGCCAGTTCGGCTTCGGTGTAGTCGCTGGCAGCACCCGGCCGCTGCAGCAGGTGCAGGTCAAAGGCCATGAACGCTTTTCGCTCAAAGCGCAGTGCCCGGCTTCGGTCGGGCATTTCGTAGGATACATCGGTGCGCAGCCAATCGAGGATCGGCATAAAGTTGTACGTGATCACATGCACGCCGCAGGCCGCCAGGTTGCGAATGCTCTGCTGGTAGTTGGCGATGTGTTCCAGGTACTGGCCTGTCTGGCGCTTGATGTCTTCACTTACCGGCAGGCTTTCTACCACGTGCCACTGCAGCCCGGCTGCTTCGCACAGGGCCTGTCGTTTCTTTATTTCTTCTACGGTCCATACTTCGCCCACCGGTATGTGGTGCAGCGCCGTTACCACGCCTGTGCAGCCGGCCTGCCGCAGGTGCCAAAGGTCTACGGGGTCGTTGGGGCCGTACCAGCGCATCGATTGTTCAAAGCGGTATTTCATGCAATTCGTTCTCTTCTCTTTTTTTCTGAAATGAATAGCCATGCAGGCTTGCCAGCTCATGCGCCGGGTACGACTTGCTGCAGGCATGCCAGCCAGCGTTGGTATGCTTCTTCGTATTGCTGCCGGCCATCGGGTTCTACCACAGCTTGCCGCTCCAGGCCCTTGCCCAGGTCGGTTTCCTGCAGCACTGCAGCGCCGATGCCAGCACCCAGCGCTGCACCGGTGGCACCATCGGTTTTATACAGTTCTACCGGCGTATTGGTGCTGTTTACAAAGGCATCGGTAAACACCTCGCTCTGAAACATATTGGCCTTGCCGGCTCGTATCATTTGCGGTTGCATGCCCATGCTGCGCATGATATCGAAGCCGTAGCGGAAGGCAAAAGCAATGCCCTCTTGCGTAGCCCGCAGCAGGTGGGCGGCCCCATGCCGGTTCAGGTCCAGCCGGGCCAGTTGTGCACCCGGCAGCGCATTGTCCAGCATGCGTTCGGCGCCATTGCCAAAGGGCAGTACACTCACGCCTTCGCTGCCGGCGGGTATGCCAGCCACCATTTCATCAATGGCTGCATAGCTCCATTGCGGTGCCAGCCACTGGCGGGCCATTTTGTTCATAATGCCGCAGCCATTGATGCAAAGGAGCAGCCCGATGCGGGGCTCGCTGGCGGTATGGTTTACGTGGGCAAAGCAGTTGAGCCGCGACTGCATATCGGGCACCACCTCATCGGCCACGCCATAGATCACGCCGCTGGTACCCGCCGTAGTAGCTACTTCGCCTGGCTGCATCACATTCAGCGAAAGCGCATTGTTGGGCTGGTCGCCGGCTTTGTAAGTGACCGGGGTGCCTGGCTGCAGGCCCAGCTCGGCAGCTACCGATGGCAGCAAGCCACCGTGCCGGCTAAAAGCTGGCTGCACCGGCGGTATCAGGCTGGCATCAAAGCCAAAGTAATTCATTACCGATGTGGCCACCTGCTGCTGGCTGAAGTCCCACAAAATACCTTCGGACAGGGCCGCTGGGCTGGTAGTCAGCTCGCCGGTGAGCTGATAGCTGATAAAATCACCCGGCAGCATCAATTTCTCTATTTGCGCATACAGATCGGGCTCGTTTTCTTTTACCCAGGCCAGCTTGGCAGCCGTAAAATTACCCGGCGAATTGAGCAGGGTACGCAGGCTATGTGCTTCGCCCAGCGCTGTAAATGCGGCCGCACCATAAGGCACCGCCCGGCTATCGCACCAAATGATGCTGTGCCGCAGTGGCTGGCCCGCTTTGTTTACCACTACCAGGCCGTGCATTTGGTAGGCAATACCAATGGCACCAATATCAGTGGGACGATAGGCACCGGTGGCATGCGCTTTCAAAATGCATTGCTTGATATCGTGCCACCATTGGGCGGGGTCCTGCTCGGCCCAGCCCGTTTGTAGCGATACAATCGGCGCTTCGGTATCAGGATATTGCGCAGTGGCCAGCACCTGCTGCGTGTGGGCATCTACCACACTTACTTTAATGGCAGAAGTGCCCAGGTCTATTCCCAGTAAAAGCATGCTTGATTTTTTTGGTGGTGCATTGCAATTTAAGCTGCAGTGTCGCCCGGCTGCGGGCTAACTGTGCAATCGATTTCGGGCAAAACAAGTATGGAAAACGAAAGTGACCGAAAGGTCGGGCCGTTAGGG
>CANHEC010000161.1 GCA_947459455.1 Chitinophagaceae bacterium | reverse complement strand
TTGCCAGCCTCCATGTGCAGGTAGCCGGATAGCCATGCAGTCAGCAAGCCATTGGCCAGCGGTACTATGATGCCGAATAGCGATACAAACCAACCATAGCTGCGAAAAGCCTTGAAACGCCTGGCCGCTACCATCCCCATCTCCAACAGGAAGACAGCCAGGAAGCCTTTGAAAATATCGCTGGTGAAAGGCTCGATGCCCTTGGCCTGCTTTTCATCGGCTATCATACCAATGATGAGGCTACCCATGATCATGAGTACACTACCGTTGGTAAATGCATCGTGCACAATATGGCGCATCGAGGCAGACGACTTTGTTTCCTCCTTATCGAAACGGCGAATAAGCATGACGCCAATGATGATGGCCGGCGCTTCCATCATGGCCATGGCAGCTACCATGTGGCCGCCATAGTGTATTTGGCGTGCCTCCAAAAAAGAAGAGGCTGCCACAAACGTAACCGCACTTACTGATCCGTAGGCTGCCGCTACTGCACCCGCATCGGCCACTTTGAGGCGCCAGCGCAAAATGAAAAAAGTATATACCGGAATGACCAGTGCCAGTGCTACCGCTGCCAATAGTGTCACCCCTATTTCGGTGGTGAGGCCACTGTGTGCCAACTCCTGACCGCCCCTAAAGCCGATAGAAAAAAGAAGGTAAAGCGAAATGAAGCGGGAAGAACTGGCAGGTATCTCCAAATCGCTTTTGACCACCGCAGCCAATACACCGAGTAAGAAGAATAGCAGGGTAGGATTGGTGAGGTTGCTGATGAGGATATCAGTATTCATGCGGTGCGCAAGGTAGCTTACCGCATCGGGCTTTTTCAGCCATCATAACCAAGGGTTATAAACAGATGGCCTCAGATGCTTTTTACACCCGCCTTAAACCTGGCGATGGCCTGCCGGGAAAAATCGCTCAATATCATTTGCCCACTCATGGCGGCACGAGCTTTCAGCAGTTCTTCCCAATGCCCGGTTCCTTCCCAAAAAATCTGCTTAAGGCCTGCCAGCGCCTCCGGGTTGCGGCTGGCCAAACTCAGTGCCAAAGTGCTCACTGCTTCGTCCAGTTCCTCCGGCGTGTTGTACAACTCGGCATACAAGCCTTTGCGCCTCGCCCAATCGGCGCTACGAAAATGCGAAGCATCCAAAGCCAGTTGAGAAAACGCTGACAACCCAATTTTTCGCTCTACAGCCGGCCCTATCACAAACGGACCGATGCCCACTGCCAGTTCGCTCAGCTTTATTTCTGCATGGTTCGTGGCCAGCGCATAATCGCAGGCGGCTGCCAACCCTACCCCTCCGCCTACACAGCGGCCATGTATGCGGCCTATTATCAGTTTGCCGCACTTGCGCATATCGTTTATCACATGGGCAAATCCACTGAAGAAACGGAGGCCCTGCTCTTCCGTTTCAATGGATGCAAGTTCATCAAATGAGGCTCCGGCACAAAAAGCCCTTTCGCCATCGGCCTTCAGTACTATCACCCTACAGTCTTCATTGTTGCCCGCTGCATGAAATGCCTGCGCCAGTTCGCTCAGCAGTCTTCCCGGCAGCGAATTGCTCTGCGGATGAAAGAAGCGGATATGGACGACATGCTGATGTTGCTCACTCAGCACATATCCCTCATTTGATTGTTTCATAATAGCTGCTTTCGTGTATAAAGATACCCCCGATGTTAGCGGTTATCAAGTGTGACGACGCACCATCGTCAGAATGGTGGCTACGCCGACTATTTCATGACCCTCGTCAAGAATTTCGACATACCATTTTACAATGCCTCTTGGAATATCAGTAGACTCTCGTTGTTCCTGCGGCAGTTTTTCTTTGCAGGTAAACCGAACGTAGATCTCGGTGCCCGGATAAACAGGTTTAGTAAAGCGCAGTTCATCGATGCCATAATTCAGCAATACAGGATTCTTATCGTAGCTATCGACAAATAAGCCGGCTGCCATACTCATGATAAGGTACCCATGCGCCACTTGTTTTTCAAACATGGTGTCGGCAAAATCAGTACTGGTGAGGTGGGCATAGAAATGATCGCCACTCAGATCCGCAAAAGCATTGATGTCTTCCTCGGTCACCAGGCGCTTTTCTGTGATGATTTGCTCGCCGATGTGCAGGTCGTCAAACATTTTTTTGAATGGATGTACCCCATCGGAGTAGCCAGTGGCACCGGGCTGGTACTGGTTGGTTATGGCAGTAAGCATATCGGGTGAACCTTGCACTGCTACCCGCTGCATGTAGTGCTTTACGCCCCGCATGCCGCCCATTTCTTCGCCGCCGCCGGCACGCCCGGGGCCGCCATGTACCAGCATGGGCAGTGGGCTGCCGTGGCCGGTGTTTTCTTTGCCGCAAGCGGCATTCAGTACCAGTATGCGGCCGTGGTGTGTGCCGGCACCCAGCACGTACCGGCGGGCGGTACTGCCATCGGCGGTCACAATGGTGCTCACCAGCGAGCCCTTGCCCATTTTGCTCAATGCAATGGCTTCTTCTATACCGTTATATGGCATGAGTGTACTCACCGGGCCGAACGCTTCAATATTGTGAACAGCGGCGCTATCGAAAGGCTTTTCATTCAGCAGCAGCAGCGGACTCAAGAAAGCACCCGCCTGTGCATCGGCATCGGTTACCTGCACACTATCCAGCGAGCCGTATATCAGTTGCGAAACAGCCAGCAGCTTTTGCACCTGCTCCAGCACTTCCTGCCGCTGCTGCTGGCCAGCCAGGCTACCCATGCGCACCGCCTCGTTCAGCGGGTTGCCAATCACAGTTTGGCTCAGCGCCTTGGCCAGCGCTTGCTGCACGGCTTCTAGCTTGCCGGCGGGTACAAATATGCGGCGCACCCCGGTGCAGCGTTGACCGGCTTTCAGCGTCATTTCACGGCGCACTTCTTTTATGAAAAGATCCCATTCCACACTGCCCGGCTGCACATCTTCGGCCAGCACAATGCAGTTTAGCGAGTCGGCCTCCATATTGAACGGCACCGATTCGGCCAGCAGGTGCGGATTGCTCTTGAGCATCAGGCCGGTACTGGCCGACCCTGTGAAGGTGACCACGTCCTGATAATTGACATGCTGCAGCAGATCGCCGGCAGAGCCGCACAAAAGCTGCAGGGAGCCTTCGGGCAAGATGCCGCTGGCAATGATTTCCTGCACAACGGCTTCGGTAAGAAAAGAGGTAACTGTAGCAGGCTTCACCACAGCCGGCACACCTGCCAGCAGGTTCACGGCTATTTTTTCCAGCATGCCCCATACCGGAAAATTGAAGGCATTGATATGAATGGCTACACCTTCTTTGGGCACCATGATATGCTGGCCTACAAAGGTGCCGCCCTTGCCCAGCAGGTGCGTTTCGCCATCTATACAATACGACTCGTTGGGAAACCGGCGCCGCAGGCTGGCATAGCTGAACAGGTTACCGATGCCCCCTTCAATATCTACCCAACTATCGGCACGGGTAGCCCCCGTCTGGTAGCTCAGGGCATAAAATTTATCAAGGTGTTGTTGCAAATGAAGCGCCAGCGCCTTCAGCATGAGGCCACGCTGCTGAAACGTGAGTTTGCGCAACGATGGATTGCCGACAGAACGGGCATGCGTGAGCACCGATTTGAAATCGATGCCACTGGTAGAAGTGGTGGCCAGGGGTTGTCCGGTAACGGCATTGTGCAGCACAGCAGCGCCGGCAGCACTACCGGCTACCCACTCGCCGCACACATAGTTGCGAAGCTGGATCATAGGCAAGCAAAATCGATATTTGATCGATGAGGCGGCCAAAACTAACACTTGTTAGTTATTCGCTTTTCTTAAAAACCCCTGCCGCTGGTACTTTGTAGGGTCGCGTCTTTAACGGAGCCGCACCCGCACCCCTACATTTGTCACGATGTCTGCTCTCAAAATGCCTAAAACGGTAGCCTGGATCTTATCGGTTTCTGCGCTGCTGCTATTGCTGATGAGCCTGTACCGCCTGTTGCTGTGCATGCTGTTTACCCCCGATACTTCGCCGGTGCCCTTGTGGCAGGTAATGGTGCTGGGTATGCGCTACGATGCCAGATGGGTAGCTGCTATTTCGGCTCCACTGCTGCTGCTGGGCCTGGTACCAGGCCTGCATTTGTACAAGCGCAGCACAGGCAAGTGGCTGGCACTGATTGCCTACACTGTTTTTGCCGGCCTTATGATGGCGCTTTACGGGCTCGACTTTGCGCACCTTATTTCGTTCAACGAGCGGGTAGATGGCCAGGTGTGGAGCCATTTTACCGGCGATAGCGAGCAAAGCATCGGCTTTCGGCAAAATGCCCCCTGGATGATCATTGTACTGCTGGCGGGGGTAGGTACCTGGCTACTGTATTTCATCATCCACTGGCTGCATCGGCGCATTGGCAAGCCGCGTAGCAGCGATGATAAAGCCATGCGGCTTTTTTGGCAGGTGTTTTCCATTTCACTACTACTTTTTGCACTTTATGGCCGGCCGGCTACCAGCCCGCTTAGCAGTGCCGCAGCGGCAGCGTTACCATCAGTAGATGCCCGCAAAGCCGTTGTTAACCCCTTTGAAACCCTGCTGATTGGACAAAGCACAAAAAAGCCTGCCCCATAGGTATGAGGCAGGCACTGCTCAGATCAGCCAACACTTACTCCTCTACTCTCCCGGCTCCTGTTTTGCTGGCTTGTCGTATCCGGCTTTCTTTTCAGCCGCTTTGGCTTTTTCAAAGTCCAGTATCACTCCATTGATGCAATACCGCAGGCCGGTAGGCGGCGGACCGTCATCAAACACATGGCCCAAATGGGCTTTGCAGCGGCCGCATTGTACCTCGGTACGCGTCATGCCATGCGAGTGGTCGGGGGTGTAAATAATAGCCCCTTTGCTGATGGGCTCATAAAAACTGGGCCAGCCGCATCCGCTCTCAAACTTGGTATCGCTTTTAAAAAGTGCATTGCCGCAGGCTGCACAGTAGTAGGTGCCTACTTCTTTAAAGTTTTCAAACTTGCTGGTCCACGGCCGTTCGGTACCCTTTTGTCGGGCTATATAGTACACATCAGCCGGAAGAATTTTTTTCCATTCGTCCTCACTGATGTTGACTTTGCTGCTGTCTTGCCGGTTGTACACCGGGTTGGTCTTGTTGTCGGTCATGGCGGGCTTTTTGGTGGTGGCGGCACTGCCGGGCTGCGAGTAGCTGCACGATACGCCCGTAAAGGCAGTGAGCAACAGCAGTAACCAAGCTTGTTTCCGCATTTTCATTGTCATCGTTTGACGGTTTGGCAGCCAGATGGCTGCAGGTAAAACACTTTGAACTACCATACGGTTTAAATACGCGTTTACTTACAGCACAGACGGGCCCGGCGGGGCAGGCAACTGTTAAACATTTGCCAAGCAGCGTTATATTCGCACCTCAAGCAAGCAATCGACATGTTTAACCTGGTGCTCTTTGGCCCTCCCGGCAGTGGAAAAGGTACGCAAAGCGAAAAACTCATTGAACAATACGGTCTTATACACCTAAGTACCGGCGACCTGCTGCGCAAGGAAATGAAGGCAGGCACCCCGCTGGGCAACGAGGCCAAAAGCCTGATTGAAAAGGGCCAGCTGGTACCTGATGAAGTAGTGGTGGGCATGATTAGCTCGGCGCTAGATGCCAATGCTGGCGCCAACGGCTTTTTGTTCGATGGCTTTCCGCGAACCATTGCGCAGGCCGAGGCGCTGGACCGCCTGCTGGAACTGAAAAAAACTGCCATCCACAAGGTGCTGTTTTTGATGGTAAATGAAGAAGAGCTGATTACCCGACTGGTAGGCCGTGCCAAAACCAGCGGCCGCCTGGATGATGCCGATCCAGAGATACAGCGCAAGCGCCAGGATGTGTATAAAAACGAAACCCTGCCGGTAGCC